>CBDTYP010000099.1:0-10041 GCA_965364645.1 uncultured Gammaproteobacteria bacterium
GCCGCAATCAATATCGAGGACACGACCGTCACCGCACCGGCGGCGGGGGTGATCAACAACATGACCCTGCAGGCCGGCGAGTTCGCCGAGGAAGGCGAGCCGCTGTTCAGCCTGATCGAGTCAGCGCCTGCCTGGATAGAAGCCAATCTCAAAGAGACCCAGCTCACGCACGTGCGCAGTGGCCAGCACGCGACCGTGGTGGTCGATGCGCATCCTGATCGCACCTGGGACGCCGTCGTGACCGGCATCGCACCGGCGACCGGTGCTGAATTCGCACTCTTGCCGCCGCAGAATGCGACGGGAAACTGGGTCAAGGTCGTGCAGCGAGTACCGGTGAAGCTGTCACTCGTCGATGACGCCTCGGCCGCCTTTCTGCGGGCCGGAATGACCGTCACAGTGCGCATCGACACGGAGCACCGGCGCAATATGCGCGAATCCGCACGCCAGGCCGCCGAGCGTTGGGGCTTGCCGAACTTCGTTACAACAATATTCAGCGAATCCGCGGGGCTCGCCGCGCAAGAGCTGCAATAAGGCAGCTGGCTTGCCTGCTAGTTGCGGGCGAGCAGTAACTAAAACCCCACCTGATCGCCGCCCTTGAGGGCGAGCATTTCCCGTGCCTCGTCGGGTGTGGCGATCTCCAGCGAGAGGTTCTCCAGTATCGAGCGCACGATGGAGACCTGTTCCGCGTTGGAGGTGGCTAGTTTGCCTTTGCCGGCATACAGACTGTCTTCGAGGCCGACACGTACATTGCCGCCCATGATGGCGCTCATACTCACGAAGCTGAGCTGATGGCGCCCGGCCGCGAGCACGCTCCAGCGGTAATCCGAGCCGAATAATTTGTCGGCGATGCGCCGCATGTGCATGAGGTTCTCGTGATCGGCGCCGATGCCGCCGAGAATGCCGAATATGGTCTGCACGAACAGCGGCGGCTTCACGAGCCCTCGGTCCAGGAAGTGGGCGAGGTTGTAGAGATGTCCAACGTCGTAGCACTCGAATTCGAAGCGGGTGCCGCAGCCTTCGCCGAGCTCCTTCAGGATCAGCTCGATGTCCTTGAACGTGTTTCGGAAGATGAAGTCGCGGCTGTTCTCCAGATGCTCCCGCTCCCAATCGAATTTGAATTCCTTGTAACGATCGAGCATCGGGTAGAGACCGAAGTTCATCGAGCCCATATTCAACGAGCACATCTCGGGCTTCGCCGCGAGGGGCGCCGCCAGCCGCTCGGCCACGGTCATGCCGTGTCCGCCGCCCGTAGTGATGTTGACCACGGCGTCGGTGGATTGCTTGATGCGCTGGAGAAAGGGCATGAAGACATCGGCGTCGGGAGTCGGCTTGCCCGTCTCGGGATCCCGCGCGTGCAGATGAATGATGGAAGCGCCCGCCTCGGCCGCGGCAATGGACTGCTCTGCAATCTCGTTCGGCGTGATGGGCAGATGGGGCGACATGGTCGGGGTGTGAATGGAGCCCGTCGTCGCGCACGTGATGATAACCTTGCCCTTCGCCGCCATTTCTTCTCCCCCGTCCGTTTTCGCCCGCCCGGCGCCTCAGCGAAGCGCGGGTGGCACGTCTTTGATCGATGCCGCGAACGCCGAGTGAGCATCCGCGTCTATGGCCTTCTCGACGATCCGTGTACCGGCCGGATTCTTCTCGAGCTTCGCCTTCGGCCGTATGGGTCTCGGCGACAGCCCGCCGCCGCAGTTCGGACACACGTTCATGAGCACTCCATCCACGCAATCCCTGCAGAACGTGCACTCGAAGCTGCAGATCATCGCTTCGGTGGAATCCGCCGGCAGTGCCTTCGCGCAGGCCTCACAACTCGGTCGCAGCTCGAGCATCGTCACCGCCCCCCGGCGAACGTCACCGGCAATACCTATCGTAGTAAATCTCGCCGATCTCCTTGCCCTGCTCAATCAATCCTTCCGTCAGCTTCGGCTCCAGCATGCTGAGCTCGATGCGCGCGTCCTGAGAGCCGCATTTCGCCGACGCGTAGTACCAGGCATACGCCTCGCGATTGTTCTCCATCAACCGGTAGGTGTGCGCGAGGAATCCCTGGGCATTCCAATCGCCGCCTTCCGCCAGGGGCTGAAAGATCGCCAACGCCTTCGGATAGTTCCCGCGCCCGAGCGCGTTCACGCCTTCCTGGATATCCGCGGCGGCCGGCAACGGTGCCAGCAGCGCGATGATGAGAACTACGCGCTTCATTCTTGACCTTCCACGAGGCGCAGTCGGTCGAGCGCGTGACGGCGAAACTCCTGATAGTACGCCTCCTCGATGGGTTCGGATCGCTCCCAGTACTCCTCGATGTTCATCGTATCCCGGCGATCGGCCTCGAACTGCTCATAGACATCCCGCTCGGCGAGCCGGCTGATGAGGGCATCCCAGAAGGTATCGTCGTCGTACTCTTCGACGAATCCCGTCGCCCGCGTCGTATCCTCGAACAAGCGCGTCGGGAAGTACTCATTCGTCTTACGGTCCCCTTCGACGAGCTCCTCGCAGCCCATGTCTCCCGCCAGGGAATAGAGCTTCTGCAGCAGCATATCGTACTCTTCGGCATCGCCTCTTCCATCGACATGGTGCGAGCTGATCACCCAATTCGCGATGAACGCGAAGTCGAGAAGCAGGCGGTACTCTTTCGTCGTCAGATCGATTTTCACGATTTCGCGTTCTCTTGCTTGGACACGGATTCCACAAACGGGCCGTTCCCGGGGAGCGACAGAATACACGAAGGTAGCTCAGTCCGGAGCATCCCTTCAACCGGGGTCTCCCGGGCACGGCGTTGTTCGCGGGGGCGCAAATTGTTAGATTCGGGCGACCCCGCCCGCGAGCCCGGAACCACCATGATTCAACCCGCCCATCGCATGTCGCAGCTCGGCACGGAGACCGCCTTCGAGGTCCTCGCCCGGGCGGAGCAGCTGGCGGGGGAGGGCCGGGACATCATCAATCTCGGCATCGGGCAGCCGGACTTCAAGACGCCGCCCCACATTGTCGAGGCCGCGGTGAAGGCACTCCACGACGGTCACCACGGCTATACCCCGTCGCCGGGGATCCCGGCTCTGCGCGAGGCCGTGTGCCGGGATATCGAGAAGCACCGGGGCGTCTCCGTCCCCCCCGAGCGCATCGTCGCGGTGCCCGGCGGCAAGGTGACCATGTTCTTCGCGATCATGATGTTCGGCGAGGCCGGCACGGAGATCCTCTATCCGAACCCCGGATTTCCCATCTACGAGTCGGTGATCAAGTTCAGCGGCGCGACGCCGGTGCCGATCCCGCTTCTGGAGGAGCGGGATTTCTCCTTCGACGCCGAGGCGGTACTCGACTCCATCACCCCCCGGACCCGACTCCTGATCATCAACTCGCCGGCCAACCCCACCGGCGGCGCCATTCCCCGGGAGACCATCGAAACCCTCGTGACGGGGCTCGAGAAGCACCCCCACGTCGCGATTATGAGTGACGAGATCTACGCACGCATGACCTACGACGGCCGGGAGCACGTGAGCCTCCTGACCTACCCGCAGCTGGAGGACCGCCTCATCCTGCTGGATGGCTGGAGCAAGACCTACGCCATGACCGGTTGGCGCCTCGGCTACGCGGTATGGCCCGCCCCATTGGCGGAAAGCGCGACGCGGCTCGCCATCAACTGCCACTCCTGCGTGAACTCGGCGGCACAATTCGCCGGGATCGCTGCCCTCGACGGGCCCCAGGACAGCGTCGGCGAGATGGTCGCCGCCTTCGATGCGCGCCGGCACGTGATCGTCGACGGCCTCAACGGCATCGACGGGTTGAGCTGCCGCACACCCGGCGGCGCCTTCTACGCCTTCCCCAACATCACCGGCACGGGCATGTCGGCCCGGGAGCTGCAGACGGGGCTCCTGGAGGAGGCGGGCATCGCCGCCATCGCCGGAACCAGCTTCGGCGCCCACGGCGAGGGCTATCTGCGCTTCTCCTACGCGAACAGCGTCGAGAACATCCGCCGCGCCCTCGAACGCATGAGCGAGTACCTCTCCACCATCGCCGCCGCCCCCTGACACGGGGCCCGGGTTTCCTTGATCGAGGACCCCCGCTTCTACCTGCTGGCAGTGCCGGCGGTGCTCATCCTGGGGGTCTCCAAGGGCGGCTTCGGCGGCGGCCTCGGCTCCCTCGCGGTGCCGCTGGTCGCCCTCGTGGTATCCCCGATTCAGGCCGCCGCCGTGCTGCTGCCGATCCTGTGCGTGATGGACGTGCACGGCGCGTGGGTCTACCGGGGCCGCTGGGATACGGCCAATCTGAAGATCCTCATGCCCGCCGCGCTCATCGGCCTCGCGGTTGGAACGCTCACCTTCAGCTACCTGGATGCGCGTGCCATCCGCGTGATCATCGGCGCGCTGGCCGTCGGCTTCACCGTCTATCACTGGCTCGGGGGATTCTTCGCCGCCCGTGACCCTCGGGGGGTGAGCGTCGCGCGGGGCACCTTCTGGGGCGCGATATCCGGATTCACGAGCTTCATCGCCCACGCGAGCGGCCCACCCATGAGCATCTACCTGTTGCCGCAACGCATGGACAAGACGCGCTTCCTCGCCACCACGATCATCTTCGTGCTGTTCATGAACTACCTGAAGCTGATCCCCTACACGTGGCTCGGGCAGTTCAGCGGTGAGAACCTGCGCACGACTCTCGTGCTGTTGCCACTCGCACCGCTCGGCATGTGGCTCGGCATCTGGTTGCACCGAATCGTGCCGGAAGCGGCCTTCTATCGAATATGTTACCTGCTGCTCTTTCTTGCCGGCCTCAAGCTCCTCTACGACGGGATCGCCGCGTACTTCTGACGCGGCTCAGTCCTGAGACAGTATCGATCCACCCACGGAGCGGGGATCCCGCAGCGTCCAGCGTCCGGCATCCACCTGATGCACGAACTCGCTCACCAGGCGGTTGAAGTGATCCGGCTCCTCGAGATTCAACGCGTGTCCGGTCTTCGGCAACAGCACGAATCCCGCCGCGGGAATGGTCCGCTTCAGGTAGAGCGACGCTTCGAGGCAGGGCTCGTCCTCATCGCCGGCCATGATCAGCGTCGGCACCTTCAGCGCCGCCAGTGACTCTTCCAGCTGATAGACGGACGGGCGCTGCATCTGCACCCCGCGAAGCGTGTTCACCGAGCCGATGGACGAGTGCTCCGCGAGCATCTCGACGAACTCCGCGAAGCCCCGTGGATCCTTGTTCTCGAACTGCACGCGCGCCGGGCCGCGGCCGTACTCCGCGGCCACATTGGCCATGCCTTCCGACTCGATGCGCGCGGCGAAGGCCGCCGACTCGCCCCGGAACTGCTCCTGCTGACCGAGCTCGGCGCCATAGCCGCACCCGCCGAGGGTCAGAGAGAGGGCGCGATCGGGATAGTGCAGACCGAAGTGCAGCGCGGCCAGGGATCCCATGGATACGCCGACGACGTGTGCTCGCTCGATGCCGCAGCCATCCAGCACGGCCAGGATGTCGTCTCGGGCACGATCCTGGGAGTAAGAGTCAGCGCCCTCCGGAACCTCCGACGGCGGATAGCCTCGAGCATTGAAGGCGACGCAGCGGTAGCGGCGCGAGAAGTAACGCATCTGCGGCTCGAAGCTGCGATAGTCGCCGGCAAACTCGTGCACGAACACCATGGGTGTGCCCTCGCCGGCCTCCTCGTAGTGGATCCGAACTCCGTCATCGGTGGTTATCGTCGCCACGCTCCCCCCTCCTGAAATGTCCCCGATCGAGTCTCGTATTCTGCCACGAAGCTAGCGGCGTGCGATGAGAAATAACCCGATCGCCACCAGCAGCATGCCGGCCCACAGATGCCCGGTAATCACGTCGCCCAGCAGCCACGCGCTCAGGAGCACACCGGCGATGGGAGAGACGAAGTTGAAGCTCACGATCACGCTGGGCGTGTACCGTTTCATCAGATAGAAAGACACCGAGAACCCCAGCCCGGCCACGATCACCCCCTGGTAGACGAGCCCCGCGACGGGCTCCCAGGCCATTGCCTCCCAACGGATCGTCTCGAAGAGAGAGCCGCCGAGCGCGAACAGGGGCAGCGACAGGATCATCTGCCACAGCACGACCCGGGCCTCGTCCATGCGCTGCAGCACCCTCGCGCTCACGATCAACCGCCCGCCCAGCAGACACGCGCTCATCAACAGGATGACATTGCCCAAGGTGCCGTGGGTGAGATCGAGATCCCCGCTCCCCCGCAGGAACACCAGTGCCGTGCCGACGAAGGCGACCAGCAGGCCGACGCTCTTCGCCACACTCAAGCGATCGCCGGCGATCAGGAAATGTGCGAACAGCGCCGCGAAGATCGGGTTGGTAGCGATCAGCACCGAACCCATCGAGCCCGTCGTGAGATCGAAACCGATGTTCATGGCGCCGATCTGAACCGTGAACAACGCGGCGATGAACGCGAGCGGCCGCCACTCGCCGGGCCGCGGCCAGAAGGCGACGCCGCTCAGCTTCGCCCAGATGCCGACGCACACGATGGCGATGACGAAGCGGAAGAACGCCGTCCACAGAGGCGGAAATACCAGCAGACTGTACTTGACCGCAACGGGGTTGGCACCCCACAGGACGTGAATGAGCACGGAGATGACGATGGCCTGCGCGGGGACGGCCAGCATGGCGCGGGAGGGCGAGGACATCGGACCCGGGGCGCGGACGGCCTAGAGCGACAAGCCGAGCAGGCCGCGGGTCAGTTGAAACTGGCTGTAACCCTGGCCGTAGAGCCTTGGGACGTATTTCCGAGACGCGGTATCGCCGATGAGAGAGAGGATGGATTCGCGGATGGATTCGACCGACGCGTCGGCGCGAACACTCAAATCCAGATCTCCCCCGAAGCGCTCGCACACTTGTCGGTCGCCGCTCACCTGCAACAGCGGGACCATGGGGTGGGATTGCAGCGGCGCCCTGGCAATACAGGCGAGCATGATCTCGACCCCGGTTCCGCCGAGTCCCGTCAGCACCTCGCCCGGGTTGTCGGTGGGCGCCTCCATCACGTGACACCCGGGCACGGCGGGAGGCTCGCCGTAGGCGAGGGTGACCGCATATTGTCCACCGTCAAAGAGTGCGTCGCGGAAAACTTCGTCGGCCAACAACGATGCATTCTCGGGGATGATCAGCGTGGCGCCGGCGGCCGCCAGCCCCGCAGCCAGGTCGCCGAGGGCGCGGGCTATCCGCCCGGGCACGGATCCGACGCTGGTGATTCCGAGACGCAGGGCGTCTGCCCCCACGGTCTCCGTGGCAAGCTCGTCAGCCCCGCCAAGCTCTGCTTCGAACCACTCGCCGATCTTCCGCCGCACCTTCTCGAGACCTCCGTCCAGCTGCACGCTGGCGAAACCCAGATGGCCGGCATCGATACCGCGGGAGCCGAGATAGTGCCGGACCGCATCGTTGTGGGTGCGCTCGCAGCCGTGCTCCAGCAACATGGCGCGGCGCACGCCGGGATGCTCCACGTGTCCGAGCAGGGTCTGCAGATAGAGATGATCGGCGTTCGCGGACCCGCAGCCTTCGGTATGGGCGAGCGCCACGAAGCGGGCGACGCCGGGCAGCGCGCGGGCGTTCAGATCCCCCGCCACCAGGCGCGCGACCTGACCCGAGCAGAGACTGGTGGGCATGACGAGTCCCACCTGATTGCAGGCGTGCCCCCGCGGCGTTACGTAGGCGTCGAAGGAGAGGCGGATCGGTTCGGCGCCGGAAAGCTTCAACGGCGCTCCCGCCGGCGGCGGCGCGCTGCGTATCGCCTCCACCCGGCTGCCGTCCGCCTGGGGCCAGTCCCGCCAGATGGACACCTGGGAGTGGCCGGCGAGCTCGCCCTTGCTGCGTTCGCCGGAAGCGACCCGCAGCGCGAGCCCGAAGGTCTCCTCGCCCAGCCGATCCATCGACTCGCCGTCGTTGTAGCGCCCCGCGTTCACGTCCATCTCGTCGGCGAGGAGCTCGAAGCGTCCACTCGTGGTGACGAACTTGAGTGTCGGGACGAAGGGAAAGTTGGTGATCGATCCGTTGCCGGTGATGAACAGGATCACGTTCGCGCCGGAGGCGACCTGCCCCGCGATGCTCTCGAGATCGTTGCCGGGGCTGTCCATAAAATAGTAGCCGGGCTCCGACATGGGCGCCGCGTAGTCGATGACGTAGTCGAGGCGCACCTCCGGGTCGCGCTTGCGCGCCGCGCCTATGGATTTCAGCGCGATGTTGTAGAGTCCGCGGTAGTTGTTACCTCCCGACGGGTTGCCTTCCGCGGTGGTTCCGTGATCGGCCGCGCGCGCCTTGAACGCGGCGATCTTTCCGAGGAATCGTTCCGCCGTCGCCGCGTCGCGAACGTTCTCGAGCACGTAGGGCTCGGCGCCGATGAGCTCGTCTGTCTCGGCGAGATTCGCGCTGCCGCCGTTACGGATGACCTCCTTCGCAACCCAGCCGGCGAGCGCGTTCCCGGAGATGCCCGAGAACGCATCGGAGCCGCCGCACTGCAACGCGAGGCGCAGATTGGCGACGCTCTCACGGCTGCGCTCCGCGCCGTCGACGCCGGGCAGCCACCCTTCGATCACGGCTGCGGCCCTTGCGAGCTCGGTCCGCCGATCGGCGCCGAGGTCCATGAACGCGTGGGTCACGTCATCGAGCGCGTAGCCGCCGCGCTCCATGAAAGCTTTCAGCGTATCGTTGTCGAAGCTCCCCGCACCGCAGTCGACCACCAGCGCGGCGCCAACGTTGTCGTGCACCACGAAGCCCGCCAGGGTGCGCAACACGAAGTCCAGATTGTTCGGGCGATGGGCGCCGCCGCCTTCCGTGTGGGTCACCGCAACGACGCCGTCGATATTCTCGAAGCGTTCCTCGACGTCCGCAAAGCGCGCCGCCACCGCTTCGGCGAAGGCCGCGGCGTCGGACGTCGCCGCGAGAATGATGATGAAGTTGCGCGTGCCGACGCCGCGCCTGCCGGGGCGGCGATAGCCGGTGAAGGTCTCGGGCTCCCCTACCCGGGAGACCTGCCGTCCAGGACGGAACGATGCCGGATCGAACTCGTAGGTGCGGATGTGATCCCGGAAGTTGGCTTTCAGGGGCAGCGCGAAGTCCACGTCGCGCTCGGCGAGCGCCCGCAGGATCTTCTCGTTGCAGACATAGTCGCCGGGCGCGAGCGATCGTGTGGCGATGCCGAAGGGCAGGCCCCAGGAGAGGAGCGGCTCGTCCGCCGATATGGGATTCAGCGCGAATCGATGCCCTTCGAGCACGGTATGGGAGAGCACCAGCTGACGATTCCCGTAGCTGACGGCGGTGCCCGCCTCGAGGCGCCGGGTGGCGATGGCGACGTTGTCGCCGGTCGCAGGTGTCCGGCCGACTTCCTCGAAGGCCCTGGTGGTCGTCTCGGTGGCCATGATGCGGAATGGTATCACCCGCCGGGACGCGTATGGACACACGCCCCCGGCTCGGCTTTACATATCTTTACCTCGGCGACAGATGCCGGAAAGGCAGCCTCGCTATGCTCACCGCCAGAGTTTCGAGACCGGAGCTCGAATCGACAACGCGAGGAGCGACCAATGAGCGAAGAGAAAACAGATCCCGGTTCCACCGGCAATGGCAATGGCAAGCACCGGATAGGCCGCCGCACGCGGCTGGCCGTCGTGGCGGTGACCCTGGTCGGCGCCGGTGCCCTGCTGGGCGCCGGGGTCACGGCGCAGGCGGCGCGCGGCGGCTGGCACGGCATGGGCCACCATTGGAGTCACCCGAAGACCGAGGAGCAGGCACGCGAGCGCGCGCTCGACAAGGCCGCCTGGGTACTGGGCAGGGTCGACGCGACCGAGGAGCAGCAGGCCCGCATCAACGAGGTCGTCACCTCCCTCGTAGGGGAGCTCTATCCCCTGCGCGGCGAGCACCGGGAGACCCGTCGGGCGCTCATCACGGAGCTGTCCCGGCCCCAGGTCGATCGCGAGGCGTTGGAGAAGATCCGCGCCGAGGGTCTGGTGATGGCGGACGCGGCTTCGCGGACGCTCGTGGACGCCGTGGTCGAGGTGTCGGAGGTGTTGACCGTCGAGCAGCGCCAGGAGCTCGCGTCCATGATCGGAC
>CBDTYP010000100.1:0-10016 GCA_965364645.1 uncultured Gammaproteobacteria bacterium
CAGCCGATGAGGATCTCGCTGCCGTCCTGCTCGCGGGAGATGACGTCGCGCACCCGCGCCGGCACCTGCTGCAGCGGTGCGGAAAAAAGGCGTCGTGAATCCGTCTCGGCCAAGTGCGTCCCCTTTTTGCGACAGGCATGGGAAAATCCATGACAGGTCAGGAAATTTCGCCCGGGTAGTATCATGTCCGCCGTCGCCTTCGTTCTCAAGGGCTATCCGCGTCTGTCGGAGACGTTCATCGCGAACGAGATCCGCGCACTGGAGGAGCGCGGACTGGACATCCTTATCGTATCGCTCCGCCATCCGACCGATGTGAAGACGCATCCCGTACACCAAGAGATCCGCGCCGCGGTCCTGTACCTCCCGGAGTATCTCTATCGCGCGCCGGGCCGGGTCTTGCGCGCCTGGTGGCACGCGCGCCGGCGCCGGCGCTATCGTGAATGCCTGCACACCTGGCTGCGGGACCTGCGCCGGGATCCGAGCCCGAACCGCGTCCGGCGATTCGGCCAGGCGTTGGTGCTAGCTCACGAGCTCGATGGCCAGGTTGTGCATCTCCACGCCCACTTCCTGCATACACCCGCATCGGTGGCCCGTTACGCGAGCATTCTGCTCGACCTGCCCTGGAGCTGCTCGGCCCACGCCCGCGATATCTGGACCACCGACCCATGGGAGAAGCGCGAAAAGCTCGCGTCCTGCGGCTGGGCGGTAACCTGCACGGCCGCGAACCATCGCCATCTGCGTGAGCTCGCGCCGGATCCCGGGCACGTCGAGCTCGTCTACCACGGCCTGGATCCCCGGCGCTTCCCGCCGGTCCCGGAGTCGGTGTCTGACCGGGACGGCTCCGATCCGGACCGACCGGTTCGCATCCTGTCGGTGGGCCGGGCGGTGGAGAAGAAGGGCTACCAGGATCTTCTGTTGGCATTAGCGCTGTTGCCGCCGTCGCTGCACTGGCGCTTCCAGCACGTCGGCGGCGGCGCGTGGCTCGCGCGGCTGAAGCGTCTCGCTGTCGATCTGGGTGTTGCCGATCGCATCGAGTGGAGCGGCGCCATGTCTCAGGGAGACGTGCTCGACTGCTACGGGTCCGCCGATCTCTTCGTGCTGTCCTCGCGCATCGCCGGCGACGGTGACCGGGACGGGCTGCCCAACGTGCTCATGGAGGCCCAGAGTCAAGGACTCCCGTGCGTGGCGACGCGCATCTCGGCGATCCCGGAGCTGATCGTGGATGCCGACACCGGTCTGCTCGCCGAGGCCGGTGATGCCCCTTCCATCGCCGAGGCCGTCGGCCGATTGATCCGCGATCCTGCGCTCCGGCGGCGTCTCGGCGAGGCCGGCCGGAAACGGGTCGCGGACGAGTTCCAGTTCGGCGTCGGTGTCGATCGTCTGCGGGAGCTATTCGCCGCGGCGACGGCGGAGACAGACCGTTGAGGATCGCTTTCTACGCGCCCATGAAGGCTCCCGGTCATCGGAACCGCTCGGGCGATCGTTACATCGCGCGCCTGCTGGTCGCCGCGCTGACGAGGGCCGGCCACGATGTGGACATTCCGTCCGAATTCCGCAGCCGCGACGGCGCCGGAGACGGCAGACGACAGGCGCGCATCCGGGACGTCGGCGCGGGGCTCGCGGGCCGGCTGCTGCGCCGCTACGACCGCCTGCCCGAGGATCGGCGACCGCAGCTCTGGTTCACCTACCATCTGTATCACAAGGCGCCGGACTGGCTGGGTCCGGCGATCGCCGGCGCCCTCGGCATTCCCTACGTGGTCGCCGAGGCGTCCTTTGCGCCCAAGCAGGCGGACGGGCCGTGGGCGCTCGGCCACGATGCCGCCGGCGAGGCGATCAGCGCGGCCGCGGCGATTTTCGTCTTGAATCCCGGCGACCTGGGCTGCCTGAAAGCGCTGGTGGACGATCCGCGGCGGCTCGTGTCCCTGTCGCCCTTCGTGGATCTGGGCGAGTTCCCGGCCCGGGCGCCCGGCGTGGATTCTCGGCGTCTGCTCGCGGCCCGACTCCACCTGCCCGCCGACGAGACCTGGCTCGTGACCGTGGCCATGATGCGCCGGGGCAACAAGCGTGACTCTTATCTTTTGCTTGCTCGTGCGCTGGCCGAGCTCGGGACGCCGGGCTGGCGGCTCATTGTCGTGGGGGATGGTCCGGTGCGGGCCGAGGTGGAGGCGGCATTCGCGGGCTTCCCTGCCGGGCGGGTGGTTTTCACCGGCGCCCTGGGGTCCGCCCCGCTGCGGGACCTGGTGGCCCGTTGCGATCTCTTCGTCTGGCCCGCCGTGCGCGAGCCTATCGGCATGGCCATGCTGGAAGCTCAGGCTGGGGGCGTAGCGGTCGTGAGCGGGCGGGGACCGGGGATAGCCGGTATCGTGCAGGATGGCCGCACCGGCCTGCTGGTGCCGCGAGGAGACCCGGAGGCCTTCGCCGCGGCGGTGGACGCGCTGCTGCGGGACCCCGGGAAGAGGGCGGCCATGGGAGCCCGGGCGCGGGACGCCGTGGGCGAGTGCCACGACATCGTCGCCGCCGGCGCACGGCTCGATACCGTGCTCCGTGCCGTGCAGGCGGGCCACTGGCCATGACCCACGTAGTGCTGATCCGCCACGGACGCACGGCGTGGAACGCCGAGGGGCGTATTCAGGGGCATACGGACATCCCCTTGAGCGCCGCGGGCCGGGAGGCGCTCTCCGGATGCCGCGTGCCCGCGCGCTTCGGACACTTCCGGTGGCACGCGAGTCCCCTCGCGCGCGCCGTGGAAACCGCCGGGCTGCTCGGCGCCAAGGAGCTGACAATCGATGCGCGGCTGGTAGAGTTGCGCTGGGGCGAGTGGGAAGGATCGACGAAACCGGACATACGCGAGCGCCATGGCGAGGCTTTCGCCGAGAACGAAGCCCGCGGCCTCGATTTTCGCCCCCCCGGAGGGGAGAGCCCGCGCGAGCTCCGCGCGCGGCTCGAGGAGTGGCTCACGGATGTCTGCGCGGCCGGGGCGCCGGTGGTCGCGGTCACCCACAAGGGGGTCATTCAGATGGCGCTCGCACTGGCCACGGGTTGGGATCTCGTATCCCGGGCGCCGGTACGCCTCGACTGGGGCTGCGCGCAGCACTTCAGTGTCGCGGGCACGTCGCCCCGGTTGCACCTGGAAGCGCCGAACGTAGCGTTGCGCGAGGCCCGGGCAGACCCGCCCGGCGCTTGAACGAGGGACACGGAACGGGCCTGCACCATGGAACCATGGCAGCGACTGACAGCGGAGCTCGACCAGTGGCAGGCCCGGGGCCGCATCGCCACGCTGTGGTGGCGGGACGACGATGCCGTGGCGCCGACGCCGGCGCTCGCGCGTCTGCTGGACCTGCACGGGCACCACGGTGTGCCCCTCGCTCTGGCGGTGATCCCGGCCCGCGCGGAGGAGAGGTTGGCCCGCGGGCTTGAACAGCACCACGGTATTGCGGTATTGCAACACGGGTACGCCCACGAAGATCATTCAGGCGAAGGAGAACGCGCCATCGAACTGGGAGGAGCGCGCCGGCGCGACCGCGTCGCCGCGGAACTGGAGGAGGGCAGGGACAGGCTGCGGGCGTTGTTTCCCGCGCGCCTGCTGCCGGTCATGGTGCCGCCCTGGAACCGCATCGCCGCCGAGCTGTATCCCGATCTGCGCGCGTTCGGCTTCCGCGCGCTGTCCTGCTTCGCGCCCCGCGAGCGGCGGGAGCCCATCCGCGGGCTGCTGCAGACGAACTGTCATGCGGACCTCGTTGATTGGCGCGGCGGGCGCGGGTTCCGGGGCGAGGACCCCACCATCGATCAGATCTGCTCCCACCTGCTGGCGCGCCGCGAGGGGAGTGCGGACCGGCAGGAGGCGACCGGCATCCTCAGCCATCATCTCGTGCACGACGAAGACTGCTGGCGTTTTCTCGACACATTGCTCGAGATAGCCAATCACCACCCCGCCGCCCGCTGGTTGGACGCGAGTGAAGCATGTCTCGGGCCATGACCTACCGCTATCCATGGCGGGCCATGGCACCGGACTACGCTCGCGCTGCCGGCGGGTTCCTGTGCACGGCGACGCCCGCGCTGTTCATGGACCTGGCGTCCCTGGTCACCGGCGTCCTCGCGTTCCTCGCGGCGATATTCCTGCTCTTCGGAGCCCAGGCTGCCCTCAGACACGCCACCCGAATCCTCGTCAGCGAACGGGACATCCGCGCCCTGCCCATGGGAACCCGGCTCAATTGGGATGGGCTCACGCGCCTTACGCTCGCCTACTTCTCGGTGCGCCGGGACGGGCGCAGCGGTTGGATGGAGCTCAAGCTGCGCAGCGGCCGGCGCACGCTGCGGATCGATTCGCGCCTCGAAGGCTTCAGCGAAGTCGTGCGCCAGGCCGCGGCGGCGGCGACCGGTGCGTGCCTGCAACTCGACACGACGACGCTCGGTAACCTGGCGACCCTCGGTATCGGCGTGGGCAGCGCGCCCGAGGCGGGGGGGCAGGGTTGATATGAGCGAGAATCTGCTCGAGGTACGGGACCTGTGCATCGACTTCCGCCTGCATGCCCAGGGCAGGATCCAGGCCGTGCGCGGGGTCTCGTTCCGTGTGCGCCCGGGATCCACCGTGGCGCTGGTGGGCGAGTCCGGATCCGGCAAGTCCGTTATCACTCAGGCCATCATGGGCGTGTTGCCCGGGTCCGCCGAGCTGCGGGGACAGATCCTGTTCAACGATCCTGGCGGGGCCGGCAACAATCCCGGCGGAGCCCGCAACGGCCCCGGCAATGGCGACGCCCCGCCAGCGCCGTTGGACATCGCGTTGCTGGACCCTTCCGGCCCGCGCATGCGCGCGATCCGCGGCGGGCGCATCTCCATGATCTTCCAGGAGCCCATGACCTCGCTGTCGCCCCTGCACACGGTGGGCGACCAGATCTCCGAGGCGGTGCTGCTGCATCAGGATGCGGGTCGGGCCGAGGCGATGGATCTCACCCGCGAGATGCTCGCCCGGGTCGGGTTTCCCGATCCGCGCAAGGCCGTCGATACCTATCCCTTCGAGCTGTCCGGCGGCCTTCGTCAACGGGCCATGATCGCAATGGCGCTGGTCTGCAGGCCGGCGTTGCTCATCGCCGACGAGCCGACGACCGCGCTCGACGTGACCATCCAGGCCCAGATTCTGCAGCTGCTGCACGACCTTCAGAGCGAGCTGCACATGGCCGTGTTGCTGATTACCCACGATCTCGGTGTCGTGGCGAACATGGCCGAGGAGGTGGTCGTCATCTACCACGGCGAGCTCATGGAGAGTGGCACCCTGGACGACATCTTCGGCGATCCGCGCCATCCCTATCTGCGCGCGCTCATGCGGGCCGTGCCCCGGGTGGGCCTGCAGGCCGGCGAGAGACTGACACCTTTGCGCGAAGTGGAGCGGGTGGATGGTGGCCATCTGGGCGGCGACCCGCACACCGCTGCCGAAGAACGCAACGGTCGGGTGCTGCTGGACGTGCACGGAATCAGCAAGCGCTTCACGATTCGCAGCTCCGGCTGGTTCGACTCGGACGACGAAGCCGGCGTGCAGGCCCTCGACGACGTCAGCTTCGACGTGCGCCGGGGCGAGTGCCTCGGCCTGGTGGGCGAGAGCGGTTGCGGGAAGACCACTGTCAGCAAGATCATCCTGCGCGCGCTGGACCCGGATGCCGGCAGCGTGGACTTCAACGACGGCGCGGGGATGCGATCCCTGCTCACCCTGGACGACGACGCGCTCGTGGCCATGCGCCGGCGCATCCAATACATCTTTCAGGACCCCGTGAGCTCGCTCAACCCGCGCATGACGGTGTTCGACATCATCAGCGAGCCTCTCATCATCCACAAGATCTCCGACGCCGCCGGGCGCGCGGAGATCGTGAAGGAGCTGATGCGCCACGTGGGACTGGACCCGCGCTTTCTGTCCCGTTATCCCCACAGCTTCTCCGGCGGCCAACGTCAGCGCATCGGCATCGCCCGGGCGCTCGCGCTGAACCCGGAGCTCATCATCTGCGACGAGCCGGTTTCCGCCCTGGACGTCTCCGTGCAGGCGCAGGTGCTGAACCTCCTGAAGGATCTGCAGGAGAGTCTCGGTCTCACCTATCTGTTCATCTCCCACAACCTCGCCGTCGTCGACTACATGGCCGATCGCATCGCGGTGATGTGCGCCGGCTATCTCGTGGAGATGGCGCCCCGGGAGCTCCTGTTCCAGAACCCGGTGCACCCCTATACCCGGGCGTTGCTGGCCGCCGTGCCCCGCCCGGATCCCACGCGCAAGCTCGACCTCGGCGCGCTCATGGAAGGCAAGGTATCGCAACCGTCTGCCTGGGAGCCGCCCTTCGGCGTTACCGCGAACGAACGGCCGGATCTTCTCGACCTCGGCGGCGGACACTACGTGCGCGCGGCGCCATCCCTGCTTACAGAGGCTTGACCGGGCGATGTTCAGATTCTTCGTCCGACGCACCCTGGTCATGATTCCGACGCTGCTGGTCATCAGCGCGCTGGTCTTCGTCATCATCCAGCTCCCCGAAGGGGACTATCTCACCAGCCACATCACCGAGCTGGAGGCTCAGGGGGAGAAAGTCAGCGCCGAGAAGATTCAGTTTCTGCGCGAACAGTACGGGCTCGACAAGCCGCCCCTGCAACAGTACTTCACCTGGCTGTGGGGCATGCTTCATGGAGACTTCGGCTACTCCTTCGAATACAACCTGCCGGTTTCCCAGGTCGTCGGCGATCGGCTCTTTCTATCCTTCATGCTCTCGTTCGCCACCATCCTGTTCACCTGGGCGGTATCCTTTCCGATCGGTGTCTACTCGGCGACGCACCAGTACAGCTGGGGCGACCACGGACTCACATTCATCGGTTTCCTGGGTCTCGCAACGCCGAACTTCCTGCTCGCTCTCGTGCTTCTGTACTTCGCGAACGTGGTCTTCGGCACCCCGGTGGGGGGGCTCATGGATCCGGAATATATCGATCAACCCATGAGCTGGGGGAAGTTCCTCTCGGTGCTGGAGCACCTCTGGATACCGGTCATCGTCATCGGCACCTCCGGCACCGCCGGCATGATCCGGCGCCTGCGCGCGAATCTCCTCGACGAGCTGCAGAAGCAGTACGTGATCACCGGCCGGGCAAAGGGGCTGTCGCCGTTCAAGCTGCTCATGAAGTATCCCCTGCGCATGTCGCTGAACCCCTTCATCGCCGACATCGGTAACCTGCTGCCCCAGGTCGTGTCCGGCGCCGCCATCGTGTCGGTGGTGCTGTCCCTGCCGACGACCGGGCCGATGCTGCTGACGGCCCTGCAGAGTCAGGACATGTATCTCGCGGGCTCCTTCCTCATGTTCCTGGCGGCGCTCACGGTGGTCGGCATGTTCCTCTCGGATCTCGCGCTCGCCGCGCTCGATCCGCGCATCCGCCTCGAGGGGGGGGTGCGCCGATGAGTAGAGTCCCCGACGAGCGTCTCGAGCACTTCGTTTCCGAGGCTCCATTCGATCCGTACTCCATCGAGAGTCTCACCGAGGAGCAGGAGCGCTATTACCTGGCATCTCAGTGGCGGATGATGTGGTGGCGATTCAAGCGTCATCGAATCGCGGTCTTCTCCGGCGTCGTCCTGTTGGTCATGTATCTGTCGATACTCGTGAGCGAGATCCTCGCCCCCTACAACCTGCACACCCGCAACATCGACTACATTTACGCGCCGCCGCAGTCGCTGCACTTCTTTCACGAAGGCAGCTTCAAGGGACCCTTCGTGTATGGGTACGACTTCGAGCTGGATCTGGAGAATCTCCGCCGTGTGTACACGGAGAATACCGACGAGATCCATGCGCTGCGTTTTTTCTGTCTCGGTGACGAGTACAAGTGGATGGGCATGGTGCCGGGGAGCTTCCATCTCGTGTGCCCCGCGGAGGAAGGGACGCTGTTCCTGATGGGGACCGATCGCCTGGGCCGTGACGTGTTGTCACGGATTATCTACGGCGCGCGCATCTCGCTCACGGTGGGCCTCATCGGCATCGCCATCAGCTTCGTCATCGGCATCGTTCTCGGCGGGCTCGCGGGCTACTACGGTGGCTGGGTGGACAGCATCGTGCAGCGGCTCATCGAGATCATCCGATCCTTCCCGGAGCTGCCTCTGTGGATGGCGCTCTCCGCCGCGCTGCCGGTGAACTGGAGTCCCATCGGTGTATTCCTGGGGATCACGGTCATCCTCGGGCTGGTGGACTGGACGGGGCTCGCCCGCGCCGTACGGTCCAAGCTGCTGGCCCTGCGGGAAGAGGACTTCGCCACCGCCGCGGTGCTCATGGGGGCGCGCCCGGCGCGGGTCATCGGCCGGCACCTCCTGCCCAATTTCATGAGTCACTTGATCGCGTCCGCGACGCTGTCGATCCCCTCGATGATCCTCGGCGAGACCGCGTTGAGCTTCCTCGGCCTGGGCCTGCGGCCCCCCGTCACCAGCTGGGGCGTGCTGCTGACGGAAGCCCAGAACATCAACGCCGTGGCCCTCTATCCCTGGCTCATGCTGCCGGTGGTGCCGGTCATCATCATCGTGCTCGCCTTCAACTTCCTCGGCGACGGCCTGCGCGACGCCGCCGACCCCTACAAGGTCGACTGAAGTTTAAATCTGGGTCAAGAAAATTAGGGTCAGAGACGCATTACTCGTGGCACCCTTTTTCTGACGCCCACAGCCAGGGTAATGCGTCTCTGACCCTAATTTTCTTGACCCAGATGCATTACTCAGCAAAGCGGGGGCGCCCCCGCTTTGCTGAGTAATGCGTCTCTGACCCCGATTTAAACTTCCACGATCTCCACCTCGTGGGTGATGTCCACGGTGGGGCGCAGCATGGCGGTGGCCGAGCAGTACTTCTCCGCCGAGAGATCCACCGCCCGGTGGACCGCGGACGGCTTCAGATCAGTCCCGCTCACCACGAAACGCATGCGAATCCGGGTGAAGACTTTGGGGACGCTCTCGGCGCGCTCGGCCTCCATCTCCACCACGCAGTCGCTCACCCGTTGCCGAGCCTTCTTCAGGATGGACACCACGTCGAAGCCGCTGCAGGCCCCGACACCGATGAGGACCGCCTCCATGGGCCGTATCCCGGCATTCTGCCCGCCGTGCTCCGGGGCCCCGTCCAGGACGAGGCGGTGGCCGCTGCCGGAGGTGGCCTCGAAGGAGACCCCGTCTAACCATTTAATTCTTGCTTCCATCACCGTTCCTCACCAGAGATCGCGTCGACAGGCGCCCAACCCTCGCATACACTTAGAAGGATTTAGGATACTACCAGCCCCAGTATCCTGCGGAGCAAAATATGTCGCTAGATCAAGCATTTGACCGGCAGGCCGTGATTACCCGGTTTCTCGAACATTGTCATCGAAGGACCTTTCCGGCCAAGACGGTCATCATCAATGCCGGCGACTACTCCGACGAGCTCTACTATCTGGTCAAGGGCTCGGTGTCGGTGCTCATCGAAGACGACGACGGCCACGAGATCGTGCTGGCCTATCTCAACGAGGGCGACTTCTTCGGCGAGATCGGCATGTTCGACGAGAAGCGCGAGCGCAGCGCCTGGGTGCGCGCGCGGACCCAGTGCGAGGTCGCGCAGATCAGCTACGAGCGTCTGCGCAGCCTGTCTGCCGAGCTGCCCGAGGTGCTCTACGCGATGCTCGCGCAGCTCGCGCTGCGGCTTCGCAATACCAGCCGAAAGGTGGGCGACCTCGCGTTCATGGACGTGTCGGGTCGCGTGGCGCGTGCGCTGCTGGATCTGTGCAAGCAGCCGGACGCCATGACCCACCCGGACGGCATGCAGATCCGCATCACCCGCCAGGAGCTCGGGCGAATCGCCGGCTGCTCGCGGGAGATGGTCGGCCGGGTGCTCAAGAATCTGGAAGAGGAAACTCTGATATCCGTGTCGGGCAAGACCATCGTGGTGTTCGGCGCCCGCTAGCCGCGAGAAGCCGTAAAGGGGTCAGCTCCTTTCTCCTCGTTTGAACCCTTCCCCCGTAGGAGCGAGCTTGCTCGCGAACCACGGCGTCCACGACCTGTTCGC
>CBDTYP010000101.1:0-9892 GCA_965364645.1 uncultured Gammaproteobacteria bacterium
GCACGCCGCCGTCCATCGACGAGCTGGACCGAATTCTCGAGCTGCTCGATCTCGAGCCACGGGATCTGATGCGACGCAAGGAAGCCGTCTACAAGGATCTGGCCCTGGACGACGAGGGTCTCGATCGCTACGGCCTCCTGCAGGCGATGATCGAGCACCCGATCCTGATAGAGCGCCCCATCGCGGTGGCGAACGGACGCGCCCGCATCGGGCGGCCGCCGGAAAACGTGCTCGACGTGCTCTGAATCATGGCCGACGTGCTGGTGCTCTACTACAGCCTGCACGGTAACGTCGCCGGGATGGCGCGATACGTCGCCCGGGGCATCGAGGAAGTGGACACCATGCAGGCGCGGGTGCGCACCGTGCCGAAGGTCTCGGCGGTGTGCGAGGCGGTCGCGGACGACGTGCCAACCGAGGGTCCTCCCTACGTCACACGGGAGGATCTCGACGAATGCACCGCTCTGGCTCTCGGCAGTCCGACGCGCTTCGGCAACATGGCGGCGCCGCTGAAGTATTTTCTCGATGGCACCGCGACGGAGTGGCTGTCGGGCACGCTCGCCGGCAAGCCGGCGGCGGTGTTCACCTCCACCGCGACACTGCACGGCGGGCAGGAATCGACGCTGCTGTCCATGATGCTGCCGCTCCTGCACCACGGCATGGTGGTGATGGGGATCCCCTACACGGAGCAGGATCTCACGAGCACCCGCAGCGGCGGCACGCCCTACGGTGCCAGTCATCTCGCCGGAGCCCACGGCGACATCGCCATCACCGACGAGGAGCAACGCCTGTGCGTCGCGCTGGGCAGGCGCCTCGCCACGGCCGCCGCCCGCCTGGACGGCGCGCGATTCTAGGCCATTCCGGCGCCTCCCTGTAGGAGCGAGCTTGCTCGCGAATCTTTCGGCGCCGAAAGATTCGCGAGCAAGCTCGCTCCTACAGGGAGTCGTGCTCCTCTTCCAGCAAGGCCCTGACGAAGGGCACGGTGACCCGTCGTTGCGCCGCCAGGCTGGATCGATCCAGGCGGTCCAGGAACGCCGATAATGACCCCATGTCCCGGGGCAGCCGGCGCAGGATGTAGGCGGTGACTTCGTCGCCGAGGGCGAAGCCGCGATCCCTGGCGCGCATCTGCAACACTTCCCGGCGCTGGTTGTCGGGCAGCGCACGCAGCGGCCATACCACCGCGGCGGTGAGCCGGGACAGGAGATCGGGCAGGCGCCAGGCGGGCGTGCGCGGCGCCACACTGGCCGAGAAGACCATGGGGCATCCCGCCTGCTCCGCGCGGTTATATAAATGAAACAACGCCTCCTCCCACCCGTGCGCGCCGGCGACGCTGTCCACGTCGTCGATACACAGGAGCGCCGTGTCCGCGAGGCCATCCAGCATCTCCGGCACCACCCGCGCGTCCTTGAGCGGGAGGTAGGCCACGGGACGTCCGTGCAGGGAAGGATCGCCGCAGCAGGCCTCCAGCAGGTGGGTCTTTCCCGAGCCGGCGCCGCCCCACAGATAGACGGCGCCGCCGACCCGCGAACCAGGCAGGGCGCGCAGCGCCGCCACCGCCGCGGCGTTCGGTCCGCTGACGAAGTTCGCGAAGCTGCGACTGCTGCGCAGCGTGACACCGAGGGGCAGCTGATCGGGAGGGCAACCCGGGCCGCGGGCCCGGCTCACGGCGCGAGCCGGTAACTCAGCACGGCGTTCGGGTCGGCCTCGCCATCCTCCACCAGGGTGCGGCCGAGGGCGATGACCTGGCGCACGCCTTCCCGACCGCCCCGGGCGTCGAGCCGGAACGAAATGCTGTCGCTGTTGACGCTGGTCACGTCGACGCGGCTGACCTGATCGAGGGAGTCCAGGTACTTCAGCGTGCGTGCGTAGTCGCTGAGCGATTGGATCCCCGCCACGTTGACGGCGACGCCGGTGGCGGTGGTGGTAGCGGTGAAGCCGCCGAAGCGCGACGCCAGGAGATCCGCGCTCTCGTTGATGCCGCCGAGCAGTACGGCGTCCAGGCCTTCGCCCTGATCGATCCATTCGTCACGGCCATCCTCCAGAAGCAGCCGCCAGCGCGCCTCCCAGAAACCAGGTAGACGCTCGTAGGCCCGCCCCAGCAGCAATGCCTCCGCCTGGTAGCGTTCGGCGGCCGGCCGCACGCTCTCTTCGAAACCCGCCCAGACGTCGGTCGCCCGGAGGCGGCCGCGGTCTTCGATGTCCATGAGCGGCAACACCATCGGCACGGCGCGCTCCGCGGCGATGCGTTTGACGTACTCCGCCCAACCGCCGGGGTCGTCGCTGCTCAGCAGCTCCCGCCCCGCCCCCGACTCCACGGCGACCAGCACCAGGACCGACGGGCGCACCCGTCCCCAGACGGACAGACCCGCTCCGCGAATGAGTGTGTCCACGGCCAGGGGATCGAACTGAACCCACAGCGCGAGGGCCGGGCCCTCCGGCGTCTCGCCGTCCGTCGCCGGGCGCTCGACGTTACGGTAGCGGAACTGCTGGACGAAGCGGTCCGGGCTCTCCATGGCCTCTGCGACAACGGCGCTCGTGGCGGCCCCGCGGCTGCCGCTCACCTTCACGGCGACCTGCAGCAGGCCAGCGCCGAACGCTTCCGCGCGAACCTTCCTGTCCTTGTCCGGAACCTCGACCTCGGCTTCGTAGAGATTCCTGACCTCGTCGGCCGCGGCGAGCGGTGGGGGAACAACGAGTGCCAGGAGCGGAAGAATCAGCCCGCAGATTGGAGCGATGCGCATCCGGTTGACGCTATGCAAGGGTCGCGGCCAAGTCAAGGTTTGCGCCATCCGACGGGCGTCCGTACCATTCCCCTGTGTCCGACCCGCGGTCAAAATCCATCACCTACCGCGACGCCGGCGTCGACATCGAGAGCGGCAATCGCCTGGTGGAACGCATCAAGCCCCTGGCCGCGCGCACCCGGCGCCCGGGCGTGCTCACCGGTATCGGCGGCTTCGGCGGGCTCTTCGAGCTACCGGCTGATCGCTACCGCCGTCCGGTGCTGGTATCGGGTACGGACGGCGTCGGCACCAAGCTGCGCCTCGCCATCGACGGCGGCCGCCACGACGGAGTGGGTATCGACCTCGTCGCCATGTGTGCCAACGACGTCGTCGTCCAGGGCGCCGAGCCCCTGTTCTTTCTCGACTACTACGCCACGGGCAAGCTCGACGAGGACGTCGCCGCCCGGGTGGTCGCGGGTATCGCGCGGGGCTGTGAGCTGGCGGGCATGGCGCTCATCGGCGGCGAGACCGCGGAGATGCCCGGCATGTACGCCGGCGCAGACTACGATCTCGCGGGCTTCTGCGTGGGCGTTGTCGAGCACGACGACATCATCGACGGCGGCCGCGTCGCCGAGGGCGACGTGATTATCGGCCTCGCGTCCAGCGGCCCCCACGCCAACGGCTTCTCGCTGATCCGCCGCGTTCTCGCCGACAGCGGCGCGTCCCTCGACATGGAGCTCGACGGCACCACACTGGCCGATGCGCTGCTCGAGCCCACGCGCATCTATGTACCGAGCGTGCTCGCGCTCCTGGAATCGGTTCCGGTGAACGCCATCGCCCATATCACCGGCGGCGGCCTCACCGAGAATATCCCGCGGGTGCTGCCGGCGGGCACCGCCGCGCGGCTCGACGTGGCATCGTGGCCGTGTCCGGAGGTATTCCGGTGGCTGCGCGAGAGCGCGAACCTGGACGACGACGAGCTCCGCCGGACCTTCAACTGCGGCATCGGCATGGTCGTGTGCGTCGCGGAAGAACACGCCGAGACCGCCGCGCGCCTTCTGCGGGAGCGCGGCGAGCGGTGCTGGCCCATCGGCCGTATCGAGAAGAGCGACGCCGACGCGCCACGGGTAGTCTACGGGTGACCGGTGAGCGCCTGGCCGTCGTCGTGCTGATCTCCGGGCGCGGCAGCAACCTGCAGGCGATCATCGACGCCGGCGGCGACGACAGTCCGTTCACCGTGGTCGCCGTCATCAGTAACCAGCCCGACGCCGCGGGACTCGAGCGCGCGCGCCGCGCTGACGTTCCCGTCGAGGTCGTGGATCACGGGGCATACGCGCGCCGGGAGGATTTCGACGCGGCGCTGGCCGATGTGGTCGATCGCTACGAGCCGGGGCTCGTGGTGCTGGCGGGATTCATGCGCATCCTCACACCGGACTTCGTCAACCGCTACACCGGCCGCCTCATCAACATCCACCCGTCGCTCCTGCCGGCGTTCCCGGGCCTCGATACCCATGAGCGGGCCATCGCCGCCGGCGCGGCGGAGCACGGTGCCAGCGTGCACTTCGTCACCGCCGCCCTGGACGGGGGCCCGCTGATCATCCAGGCCCGGGTGCCAGTACGGGCGGGGGACGATGCCGACACCCTGGCCGCCCGGGTGCTGGAGCAGGAGCATCGGATTCTCCCCGAGGCCATTCGCTGGTTTGCCGCGGGGCGTCTGCGGGTCGAGGACACGCGGGTGTTGCTGGACGGCGAGCCGGCGCTGTAGGCGCGCCAATTAATCTCCAATTAATCTCTGCCCGCCGCACGCCGGGTGGCGGCGAGGATCCCGCGCAGGATGTTCAGCTCCGCCCGGTCCGGGCGCGCCCGGCCGTAGAGCAGACGCAGGCGCCGCATGAGCAGCCGCGGGGATTCGGGGTCGTGATAGCCGATGTCCGTCAACGCCTGCTCCAGGTGCCCGTACAATCCTTCCATCTCCGCCGCGGTGGCAGCCTCGCCGCCCGTCTTGGTGTCGGTGTCGGCGCCGTCCCGGGGTGGATCGCCAGCCACCGCGAGCCGAAGCTCGTAGGCGAAGACCTGGGCCGCGGCCGCCACGTTGAGCGAGCTGAATTCCGGGTTGGTCTCGATGCAGGCGACCGCCTGACAGAGATCCAGCTCCTCGTTGGAGAGCCCGGTCTGCTCGCGGCCGAAGACCAGTGCCACGGGACCCCGCTCGGCCTCCTCCATGGCCCGCGCCGCGAACACCCGCGGCGAGAGACGGGGCAGGGACAGATGACGGCTGCGCACCGTGGTCCCCACGACCCACGTGCAGTCCGCGACCGCGTCCTCGAGGGTGTCCCGAAGCGTCGCGTGGTAGAGCAACCCGTCGGCGCCCGCCGCCCGCGCCGTCGCGTCGGCGGACGGGAAGTGCTTCGGCCGCACCAGGGTGAGATCCCGGAGCTCCATCGCCCACATGGCCCGGGCGACGGCACCGATATTGCCCGGATGGGACGTGTCCACCAGCACCACGCGGATGCGATCGAGTCGTGACAATGTCATCGCGTTACTCTAACAGGCCGCTGTCAACCTCGCCGCCGCTCGCCTATCATCCGTCCCCCATGCACCCCATGCTCAACATCGCCATCGGCGCGGCCCGCGCCGCCGGCAGTCTCATCGTGCGATATCTCGATCGCATCGACAGCCTGGACGTCGCCACCAAGTACATGAACGAGCTGGTGACGCAGGTGGACCGGGAGGCCGAGGCGATCATCGTCGCCGACATACACAAGGCCTATCCGGACCATGCCATCCTGGCCGAAGAGAGCGGCGCCGCCGGGGACAGCGAGTACCGCTGGATCATCGATCCCCTGGACGGCACGACCAACTACGTGCACGGCTTTCCGCAATTCTGCGTATCCATCGCGCTCGAGCACCGCGGCAGGCTCGACCAGGGGGTCGTTTTCGATCCATTGCGCCAGGAGCTGTTCACCGCGTCGCGGGGCGCCGGCGCCCGCCTCGACGACCGGCGCATCCGCGTCAGCCGCCGCGCCGGGCTGGAGGGGGCCCTGCTGGGCACCGGCTTCCCGTTTCGGGGCGACTACGATCTCGACACCTATCTCGCGACGCTGAGCGCGCTCGTGCCGAAGTGCGGCGGGGTGCGCCGGGCGGGGGCCGCCGCTCTGGATCTGGCCTACGTGGCCGCGGGCCGCCTGGACGGGTTCTGGGAGTTCGGCCTCGAGCCCTGGGACATGGCCGCCGGGGTGCTGCTCATCCGCGAGGCCGGCGGACTCGTCACCGACGCCGACGGCGGCGAGAGTTACATGGAGAGCGGCAACATCCTCACCGGAACGCCGAAGGTCCTGCGGGATCTCGTCAAGGTGGTCACCCCCGTCTGGAAGTCCGGCGCGGCCTGACGAGGCCCGGCGCCCGGCAGGCCGGCGGAAATCGTCTATGCTTGACTCAGTTTCCGCGCCCATCCCCCTGGACCGAGTACCCCTTCAGGAGCTCCTGCATTGTTCGAAGGCGCCACCGTCGCTGTCGTCGTCCCCTGCTACAACGAGGGTCATCTCGTCGCGCGGGTCATAGAGACCATGCCCGACTTCGTGGACCGCCTGTACATGGTCGACGACAAGAGCGACGACGACACGGCGGACGTCATCCGGGGCTTCGCCGAGGCGGACCCGGAGCGCGTCCGGTTCATTGCCCATGCCGAAAACCAGGGCGTCGGCGGTGCCATCGCCAGCGGATACAAGGCCGCGCTCGCGGACCGCGTCGACGTGACCGTTGTCATGGCCGGCGACGCGCAGATGGACCCGGACGATCTGCCGGCCATCGTCGCGCCCGTCGCCCGGGACGAGTGCGACTACTCGAAGGGAAACCGGCTGTTCACCGGCGATGCCTGGAACATCATCCCGCGGGTCCGTTACCTCGGTAACTCGATGATCTCCCTGCTGACGAAAATCGCTTCCGGGTACTGGCACGTAGCGGACTCCCAGTCGGGGTATACCGCCATCGGGCTGAAGGCGCTCGAAACCATCGACTGGGACAAGATGTACAAGCGCTACGGCCAGCCGAACGACCTGCTTGTGCGCCTCAACATCCACAGTTTCCGCGTGCGCGACGTGACCATACGCCCGGTATACGGTGTCGGGGAGAAATCCGGCATCAAGCCGCTTCGCATGATCCCGCGTCTCTCCTGGCTGATGTTCCGGCTCTTCCTGCTGCGCATGGGGATGAAGTACGTCGTGCGGGACTTCCACCCGTTGCTGTTTTTCTACGCCATCGGCCTGGTGCTGTTCCCCACGGGCATGCTCCTCGGCCTGTACCTGCTCCTGCTGCGCGCGTTCTCCGGTCCGGTGGCCGGCACGAGCGCCCTTTTCGCCGCGCTCATGGTGATCACGGGCCTGCAGTTTCTACTCTTTGCCATGTGGTTCGACATGGACCACAACAAGCACCTGAAGTAGCCGCCGCCGTCAGCAGGCCCGTTCGTTCGCCGCCGGCGCGCCGATGCGCCAGTCGGTAATCCAACCGATAAGGAAGAGCCCCAGCTCCCCCGCGAGGAACCACAGCCGTGCGGCGACCGCGACCGTGGTGGCGTCCGCCGCTGAGTGACCCGCCAGCACCAGATAGGCCACCAGCACGCCCTCCCGGGCGCCGAGTCCTCCCGGGGCGATGATTGCGAGCACGCCCAGCGACGCCGCCAGCGGAAAGGCGAGGCCGTCGTGCGGAGACACGCCGGCGAGCCCCAGGGAGAGCAGGAACAGGTAGAAGGCGATGGACCAGCAGAGCCAGGCAAGTAGCGCCCAGACGATGGCGAGTGCCGTCGAAGGCAGGGAGAGAAGCGGAATGGAGAGGCGGCGCCCCAGAATCCTGCCGGCTACCCGGGCCACCAGCCCGTGCACTCCGCGGCTGAAGATGGTCAAAGTGAGGCCGAGCCACAGGAGCAGAATGAGAGGGCCCCAGACGCGCACGCCCCCCACCGCGAGGGCGCCAACGGAGCCCAGCAGGAGACCTGCCCACAGGCTGATCAGCTGCGCGTGCAGGGACAGCACCGATACCTTGGCGAGGGGATAGCCGCGGCGGTTGGCCACGTAGCCGGCACGCCCCACGATGAGCCAGACCTTCCCGGGCACGTAGTTGCCAAGCACCGAGAGACCCAGGGCTGCGATCCCTTCGCCGAAGCGAATCGGGCAACCGCTCTTCGCGAGCAACACGTTCCAGCTCGCCACCAGACAGGCGAAACCCGCCAGCTGCAATGGCAGCGTCAGGGCGAGGATCCCGTACGACGCTACGCTCGGCACGCGCAGGTAGTCGAATCGATACAGGACGAGGCCCACGAACAGGAGCGACAGGTAAACGAGGTAGCGGTGCCAGGATCTGCTCACGGCTGCTGGTCTCTCCGCGTCGACGCGCAGTGTGTCGTTCCGACGCCTCGCTCAACCGCCCGTCGGGCTTGCACGGTTCTCATCTTTGCGGGCCTGCTCGAGATTGTGCTTCAGGTCCCGCAGGATGCCATGACGAAATCCCGAATAGCCGAACTTTTCATCGGCAGCGTCAATCGTCCGCTCCGCCGCGGCGAGATCCCCGAGCGTCAGGTACAGCGAGGCCAGCTCGAACAGGTAATGTATTTGATCGGAATCGCTTCTTACAGCGGCCTCGGCCAACTCCACGGCTTTCTCGAGTTGCCCGCGGTTAGCGTACAGCTTTGCGAGCCCCAACTGGAGTACGGCCCGGGTCACGTCGAGCTGGCGCGGGTTCTCGATTGCCAGCACGAACCAATCGATGGCGCGGTCATACAGCACGACGCAGGGCGCGAGATCCGAAAGGATGCAATCGTGCAACGATCGCAGGGCGGCCACATTGCTCATGAGTACGGGCCGCGTTTCCAGCCGCGAGTAGATCTCCTCGGCGACGATGCGATCCAACGCCTTCAAGTAGCCCAGGTCCGGAGCCAGTGGCGCACCGAAGTCGGTGGGTTCCGGGTATTCGGTAGTCGCGACGCCTTCGCCTTCACCCTGATTCTCGAAAGCCGGAATCTGCGCCGCGAGAATCTTGTCCATTCCGATTAGCTCGAGTACGCTGCTCGGGTTCAGTCGCGCAGCGATGGCCCAATGCTTGTACGAGAGCTCGACGTTGTCGTCCGAGTACTGAGCATTCGTGATCGCGTACTCACCATGGGTCCGGCTGGAGTTCGGATGATTGCGCAGGCTGAATTCGATAACCGTGTACTTGTCACCCCAGGTACCCGCGCGGGTAAATGTGGTGAAGGCGAGCACGATCACCAGCAACCCCGCCACCGGATAAACGAGACGCCGGCCGTTTGCCAATCGATGCAACCCGTTCACCAGATAATAGGCGACCGCGAACAGTATCCCGAAGCTCGGCACGTAATTGCGGTGCTCGAACACGAGCTCCAGACTCACCAACGACGATTCCAGCGAGTGACCCACCAGGTACCACAGCACCGCGAAGCTCCATAGCGCGCGCCGGCGCACGCCCCACAACGCGAGCCCGATCAACACTGCCCACAGGAGCACGCTCGTAAACGTCGTCCACGGCTCGAACCAGCCGGTGCTCAATGCAATGTCGTCGTGGTACAGGCCGAAGGCCCGTATCTGCGGCAGAAACAGCAGACCCAGATAGAAGAACAGCACCCGCGACTCGGTCAGCAGGCGTTCCCAGGGCGTGAATTCTCGATACGTATAGCCCGCGGCGATCACGTCCCAGGCGAAGACCAGCCCCGCCAGCCCCGCCAGCACAGGCAGCCCCACCGTGAGCGCATAAAAACCGTACAGGCGCCGCCGCGCCGCCCGCGGCAACGCCTCGTGACGAAAGAAGAACAGCTCCACCAGAAACGCGTAAAAAGGCAGCAGCACCGCGTTCTGCTTGCAGAAATAACCCAGCCCCACGCCTCCGGCCAGGCCCGCGAACATCCACGCCAATCCCGACGCCCGACCCGACTCCAGACGGATCCGGCCCACCACGAACAGCAGCAATCCCGCCAACACGAAAAACGCCGCCATGCTCGTCATGCGCTGCACGACGTACAACACGCTGGTCAGCTGTATCGGATGCAGCACCCACAAGGCCGCCACCAGCAGCGGAAGGTACGACTGCATCGCGCTCCAGCCCGCCTCCGCCGACGGCGCCCGGGCTATCCCGGCGTAACGGCGCAACAACAACACGCTCAGCCAGTAAAC
>CBDTYP010000102.1:0-9714 GCA_965364645.1 uncultured Gammaproteobacteria bacterium
AGTGAAGCAGCAAGTCGAACTCCTTGGCAGTCAGATCGATGGGCTCGCCGCGTACCCCTCGGTATCGGCGTTGCCGGAGGCCGTGGATCTGGCCATCGTCACGATACCCGCGGTCTACGTACCGGAAGCACTGGATGCCTGCGGTGAGAAGGGTGTGCGCGCCGCGGTTATCATCAGCTCCGGCTTCGCCGAAGAACAAGGCGCGGACGGCGCCGCGCGCGAAGAGGCCATCCGCGCCATCGTCGCGCGTTACGACATGGCTGTACTGGGTCCCAACGGTGAGGGGTTCCTCAATACGGAGACGCCGCTCGCCGCGTCTTTCAGCCCGACGATCTTCGATGTCACGGGCGGCATCACGCCGGAGCATTCGCGGGCCGGCGGCATCGCCGTGGTCTCTCAGAGCGGCGGCGTCGGTTTTTCATTCTTCAATCGCGGACGCCCCAAGGAGCTCAACTTCAGTTTCGTCGTGAGCATGGGAAACGAGGCGGGGCTCGAGGGGCTCGATGTCGCGGACTATCTGCTGGATGATTCCGGCACGCTTGCCGTGCTCATGTTCGTGGAGGGATTCCGTACACCCGCGAAGTTCGCGCGCGTGGCCGCCCGGGCGGCGGATCTCCGAAAGCCTCTGGTGATCGCGAAGGTCGGCCGCTCCGAGGCCGGCGCCCAGGCGGCCGCGTCCCATACGGCGTCCCTCGCCGGATCCCAGCGCGCCTACGACGCCATGTTCGCGCGCCACGGCGTTATTCCAGGACACGACGTCGACGAGATGATCGACATCGTGGGAGCGTTTTCGTTTTTCAGCGATCGCCTTCCCCGCGGCAAGCGGGTCGCCATCCTGACCCCGTCGGGCGGCGCCGGCATCTGGCTTGCGGACGTGTGCGAGGCAAACGGCCTCTCCGTCCCCGAGCTGGACGCCTCGACCCGCGCAGCCATCGACCGTCTGCTGCCCGCCTACGGTACGTCGCGAAATCCGGTGGACGTGACCGCCCAGGTGATCCACCAGCTCGGCTACGCACCAGTGCTCGAGCTGATCGCCGCGTCGCCGAGCATCGATGCCGTGCTGGTCGCGGGCTCCATGGGCCTCGTGCGCTACGTGAGGCCACAGCTCGAAGAGCTCGCGCAGCTCGGCGAGCGCCTCGACAAGCCGGTCATCTTCTGTGCCTACACCCTCGCCCACCCGGAAGCCGTCGCCATGCTGGCAGGCGCGGGTTTCCCGTGCTTCACGAGCATGCCCAACACCGCGCGCGCCGTCGCGGCGATGGCGGACTACCACGCATTTCTCGAACGCCGCGCAGAAGATGTCGTCGGGGAAGATGCTCCGCTCGCGATCCCCGCGCACGTCATCGAATGGCTGGAAGAATCCGACGGTGTACTTTGCGAGCACGAGGCGAAGGCGGTGCTCAGCAATCTGGGAATCGGCGAACATGACGACATCCTGGCGACCAGCGAGGACGAGGCCGTCCGCGCGGCGGCGACCCTCGCGGGCGCGGTCGTCTGCAAGGTGCAATCACCGGACATCGGCCATCGCGCTCAAGTCGGCGCGCTCGCACTTGGCCTCGCATCGGAGGATGCCGTTCGCGTCGCCTACCGCTCGATTCTCGACAACGCGAGAAACGCACACCCCGACGCAAGAATTCACGGCGTGCTTATCTCGCCAATGAGTGATGACGGCGTCGAGATCATCATCGGCATTCAGCGTGACGCCGACTTCGGTCCCATGCTGGTCATCGGTGCCGGTGGCACGATGGTAGAGGTGTTGGACGACGTTATCGTCACGCCGGCGCCGGCGAGCACACGCCAGGTGCGCGATCTACTCACGGACTGGAAGGGGAGCCGGCTCCTTGACGGCAGCGCGGGTGCCCCCGCGGCGGATACCGACGCACTGATCGATGTCGCGGTGGCGGTTTCGCGCTTCGCGGCCGCATCCGATACCGTTTCGTCGCTCGATCTCAATCCCGTTATCGTTCACCCACGTGGACAGGGAGTGAGTATCGTCGATGCACTGATCGTCACCGGGGAACGGGGCGTAGTGGAAGACCCGCCTCTCGCCGCGGATTGACACGAGGAATGACTTACCAATGAGCAACGATATCAACCTGTCCATCGCCGATTACGTCGCAACGGTGGAGATCAATCGCCCCCCGAATAACTTTTTCGACTACGATCTCATCCGCGAGATCGCCGACACCTACCAGAAGCTCGACGCCGAATCGGATTGTCGCGCGATCGTTCTCTGCTCCGAGGGCAAGCATTTCTGCGCCGGGGCGAATTTTCAGAGCAGGGAGTCCTGGGGACCGGAGCAGCTCGACGACCAGGCGCGTCAGCTCTACGTGGAAGCCGTGCGGGTATTCAGCGGGCACAAGCCCGTGGTGGCGGCGGTGCACGGCGCGGCCATCGGCGGCGGTCTCGGCCTGGCGCTCTCGGCCGACTTTCGCGTCACCTGCCCGGAGGCGCGCTTCTCCGCGAACTTCGCCCGCCTGGGCTTTCACCAGGGGTTCGGATTGAGCATCACGCTGCCTCGTCTCGTAGGGGCCACGAAAGCGAGCCTGATGCTGTTCACGGGACGGCGAATCAAGGGCGACGATGCCGTGGCAATGGGCCTCGCGGATGAGCTCGTGGAGCAGTCAGAGGTACGCGAACGCGCCCACGGGCTCGCCCGCGAGATCGCCGGCTCGGCGCCCCTTGCAGTGCAATCGATTCGCGCCACGCTGCGTACCGGGCTCGCAGAAGAGATCGCGCGCATTACGGATCACGAACTCGCCCGACAGAGCGAGCTTCGCATGAGCGAAGATTTCCGTGAAGGAATCGTCGCGATGTCCGAGCGGCGGGAACCGGATTTCAAAGGCCGCTGACGGGAGGCATTACCCCCGCGATGTCTCGTTCGACAAGCATTCGCCAAGGCCTGCTGCGCAACGTGCTGCTGGTTATCGTGCTGGTAGCCGGAGGTATCGTCGCCGTTTCCGTATACGCCGCGCGTCACATGCTCGAATCGCTGGCGCGGGAAGTCATCGGACACAACCTCACGGTAACCGAGGTCGAGCTCCAACGCTTCTTCGAACCCGCCGTGGCGGCGTTGCGGACCGCCGCCGAGTGGGGCAACGAGGGAATGCTGGATGACGATCGCCCGGCGAAGCTCAACCCACTGTTTATTCCTCTGCTGACCGAGTTCCCCCAGGTATCCACCGTGCTCATCGCCGACGACACAGGCCGCGAGTACATGCTGTTGAGGACGGCGGACGGTTGGGAAAACCGTGAGACGCGACGATCGGAGTGGAACGAGAAGACCCGCTGGCACATCTGGCGAAAGACGGAGCCGAAAGCGAAGGTGCTGTGGAAGGAGCTCGATTACGATCCACGACGGAGACCGTGGTTTCAGGGCGCGGTCCGTGCGCAGGTAGACCTGGTGCGCAACGTGGGGGCCGCCGAAGGTCCACGCATCTTCTGGACCAAACCGTACACATTCTTCACTACGCAGACTCCAGGGATGACCGTCGCGCTGCCCTTCGGGAACGACGACAAGCGCAGGCGCATCATCGCGTTCGACATATCGCTCGAGGACATCTCGCGTTTCACGAGCACGTTGGAGGTCAGCGGAGGTGGTGGAGTCGCCGTCTTCTCGAGCAATGACCGCGTCATCGGTGTGCCGAACCATCCGAGATTCGAGAGTCCGGCGGCTCAACGCGAAGCGTTGCTCAAGCGTTCGGTCGAGTTCGGCTGGGTGCTCTCCGACGAAGCCCACGATGCACTCGCCTCGCGCAACTCTACGGCCAACGCGGTCCGATTCTCGAACGAGGCCGAGGTCTACTGGGGTCAGCGACGCCTGTTCACGTTGAGTCCGGAGCGCACGATGTGGATCGTCGCGTTGGTGCCGGAGTCGGGCGTCCTCGGTGCGCTCGTGCAGCTTCGAACATGGCTGGGGACGATTGTCGTTGTCATGCTGATCGTGGCACTCGTGCGCGTGTTCATGCTCTCGGAGCGATTCAGCCGTCCCATCGAGGCGCTCGCGCGGGATACGGCGCGCATCAGTCAGGGGGATCTCGAGGGCGGCGCGAGCGTTGAGTCCGACGTGACGGAGATTCGCGAGCTCGCCGAGGCGCACGAACGAATGCGCCAGCGCCTGCAGTCCCTCGTGCGCATCGAAGACGACCTCCAGGTTGCGCGTCGCATTCAACAGAGCGCGCTCCCGGATCGCATACCCTACGTCGCCGGCTTCGATATCGACGCCTTCAGTGACTCCGCCGACGAGACCGGCGGCGACACCTACGACATCATCGGCTACCGAGTCGACGGCGAAGGTCGAACCATCGCGCTCTCGGTGGAGAACGCCGATCGCGCCCTTCTACTGCTCGCCGACGCCACCGGGCACGGCGTCGGCCCCGCCCTCTCCGCCGCGCAGATCCGTGCGATGTTGCGCATGGCGGTGCGCAGCGGAACGAGTCTCGAGCACATCGTGCACAACGTCAATCAGCAGCTTTGCGACGATCTCTTCGGAGGGCGATTCATCACGGCCTGGCTGGCAATCGTCGACACCGAGACCAGCTCGATCACGGCTTTCAGCGCCGGCCAGGCGCCGTTGGTGCATTTCCACGCGGCGACGGATCGCGCGGAGATTCTCGAGGCCGATGCGCCGCCGTTCGGCATCACGAGAGAGCTCGCAGCGCCGGCCAGCATGGCGCGCCCCATGGAGCCCGGTGATGTATTTGCTGCGCTCTCTGATGGCATTTTCGAGACGACGAACGCGGATGGTGAACAGTTCGGCATCGAAAGAGCGGTAGAGATTATTGCGCGTCACCACAACGAAACCGCCGGTCTCATCGTGACCAGACTTCGCCAGGCGCTTGCTCAGTTCGCTCCGGGCATGAAGTCCGTCGACGATCGAACGGCCGTAATTGTGAGGCGCGAGCCGCTCGAGTCGAGCGAGATCAGCTGACTATGGGCGTCGGTCGCGCGCGCCTTGCGCCGTGCACCGTCAGCCATGTGATCGACGCGAGCAGAACGGCCCCGCCCAGCAACGTCGGACGGCTCGGCATTTCCGCGAACGCGAGCCAGACCCAGAGGGGACCGAGGATGACCTCGGTGAGGGATAGCAGGACGAGCTCCGCCGCGGGGACGTAGCGGGATCCGAGGGTGTAGAGCAACAGCCCTCCGCCGATCCCGACGCCGCCGTAGATGAAAGACAGGCCCACGTCGCGGAGTGGAACGGTGAGGCCCGCGCCGAGGAGATACGCCACCGCCGCCGAAGTGATCCCGCTGATGACGCCGGCGAAGATCACGGCGGGAATCATGTCGACGCCGCGGCCGCTCCGTAACGCCACGCTGAACGCCGCGAAGCCGAGCGCCGCCCCGAGGGCTGCCAGATCACCGAAGAGATCGCTCTCGGCGATGCCTTCGCCGATCATCACCGCGACGCCCGCGAAGGCCCCCAGCATCGCAATCCAAGTGGCGCGGCTCACGGTCTCGCCGAGTATCAGCCAGCCGAGCAACGCCGCCGCGAAGGGCGCGGCGCTCAGAAGAAACAGCGTATTGGCGACCGTCGTGTGTGTTATGGAAAACACGAAGCCGAGAAATGCACCCGCGAGACAGAACCCGGCGAGGAGCGCCGTGCCGCCGGCCGCGCGCAGCGTCGCGATGACCCGGCCGGGGTAGCGCGCGGCGACTATGACGAGAAGGACCGCGACGAGCGCACCCGCCCGATAGGTGAGGAACTGCCATTCGTTGGCGGAATCGATGAGGCGGATCAGCGGCCCGCCGATACTCAACAGCACCCCGGAGAGGAGCACGAGGCCTCGGCCACGCAGAAAGCCTGCCTCGCCGGGGAGAGTCGCGGCGACACTCATGGGCGTTCCAGCGAGCGCGGGCGGTCTCGCGCTACTCCTTCTTGCAGGGCCAGGCTTCTGAGTACGCGGTCAGCGCGAGACTCGCGGCGCTGAACTTCAAATAATCGGGCCGCTCGCCAATCCACTCGAGAAACACCTCACGCAGTTGGCTGCTGGTGGTGCCCTGGGGAATACACGCCTGCCGGGGGTACTCGCCCCACTCCGCGAAGGTCGCATCCGTATCGACGACCGCCTGGAGATAGCCGAGACACAGCAGGTACTCCGCCGTGCTGGCCTGCTCCTCCCCGGCCGCCGTGCCTTCACAGGACACGATCAGGTCGGTGCCGACCTTGAAGTAAGCTGTCGACGCCACCGCACCAGCGCTCGCGAACACCAGAACCAGCACCGCGACACCCCCCCAACCCAAACTCACCCTCCGAATCACTCCCAATCCTCCCCTACGACGAACCGCGAAAGAATATTGCAGACGCCGCCCCAGCACCACCCAAAATGCTGGACACCCATAAATCACGCCCCCTGGGCCAGTCTTGGGCGAGTCTTGGACACCCATGAAGTTTCTCGCTACACGCCGGACGCCTGACGGCTGCTCCGGAATGGGTGGATGTCCAGAAATCCCCTCTCACGTCCCCAATTTGTGGGTGTCCAGAAGTTTCAGACACAAATGAAACAAAGTGGGTGTCCACGGAAATGGTCGGGACATGTGGGGAGCGTAGGTTGGGGCTGGAGATTGTGGAAGGTTGGAGTGGGAACATGGCTGGCATCGGGATGGCGGCGGGGAATGGTTCTTCTCGGGGGGTCCTTTGTCTGCACTGCAGCACGGGGTCGTCCAGGCAGTGGCGGTCGCTCGAGGGGGTGCTCGGTGAGGGGTATCGGGTCATGGCCCCGGATCTGCTGGGGTATGGCGAGAATGTGCCTTGGAAGCTTGGGCGTGGGTTGCGCCTGGAGACCGAGGTGGGAAGGATCTTGCCGCTGATTTTGTCGTCTCGGGGGCCCGTGGACGTGGTCGCTCACTCCTTTGGTGCCGCGGTCGCTGTGAAGCTCGCCCTCACCCATCCCTGCAAGGTGCGTAGTCTCACGCTCTACGAACCGGTCCTGTTCGGGCTCCTGAGCGATGACGACTTGGAGGCCCGCGACGAGATCGCCGTGGTGAGTGCTCGGGTAGGTGGCGCCCTTTCCGATGGCGACACCGATTCCGCCGCGCGACACTTCGTGGACTTCTGGTCGGGGAATGGAACCTGGGCGAGCATGCCGAACGCGCGCCGTGAGGGCGTCCGTGCCCGCATCGGGAAGGTGCGCGCGGATTTCGATGCTCTGCGAAACGACGAGACGACGCTCTCGGACCTCGAGCGAATCGAGGTCCCGGTGCTCTGCCTGTCAGGGGCCCGCTCCCCGGCGGCCACCCGCCGAGTTGCCGCTCTCCTGGCGGACACATTTCCCAACGCTCGCGCCCGGCGCTTCGAAGATGCCGGACACATGGGCCCCATTACCCATGCGGCACAGATCAACGGCAGCATCGCGGAATTCTTTAAATTCCTAATCGTGCAGCAACACGGCCGTGTTACCCATACGCGGATCACCGCCCGCGCCGCGTGACGGTCATCACACTATGCGTTGTCGGTAAACTTAACTGCCGTGGAGAATCGTTAACGCATTGATTTGCCAACCAATCGGAGAAAACCCCACCGCGTTCAGTAACCTCCATCCTCAATCGTCTCGATTTCTGTCGAGAAACTTTACACGGCAGATCGGGCGGCGCCCCAGTCGCCACGTGGGTAAGCGGAAAACCCGCTATCGCGTTCATCGGCACGAAGTTTGCTTTTACAGGCGCAAGAAAAACTTTTAGGATCGAGGAGCTGCCATGTACGCGTTGATTGTATTTACCCTGGGTTGGCCGGCACCGGAACCGGTAAGCACGTTCTCTCGCATCGAGGTCTGCCAGGCAACGAAGGCCAAGATGTCGAACGCGCTGACGGACATCAGCATGAAGTGCGAGAAGGTATCGCCGCTGATGCTCACCGAATCCGGATTGGACGCCAAGTAGCGCCGAACCAGACCTTCGGCGCTGGTCCAGGAACTAACGTTGTTCCGCCGCGGGGCGGGCACCGTGGTTGAATTCGCTTCGCGATCCCGGCGAGGCGCCGAAGCTCCCGCCGCCGCTACCGCAATCCGGCCGCGAGGCCGTCCATGAGCGCCTCCATATCCTCGGGCGCGTTGTATACGTGGGGCGAGACGCGCACCGACTGCCCACGGCGCGAGATGCGTACGTCGCGTTCCTCCAACGCCCGCATGATGCCGGGTATGCGATCGGGATCCGCCAACCGTATGCCGATGATGTGGGCGATACGTTCCGCCGGCGGTGCAACGGCAAAGCGCTCGTCCTCCAGGAACACCGCAAGCGGAGCACCAAGGGCAGCGCAGTAGTCCTGGATGGCGTTGGCGCCCCACTCCGCCGCCTGGCGTATGCCCTCGGTGAGCATGGGGACGGTGATGTAGTTGGCATGCTCGCCCACATCGAAGCGCCGCGCGCCCTTCTCGTACTCCGTGCGATATCCCGTCCCGGTGGTATCGCTGCTGCCGGCGCGATTGCTCCAGTGATACTCGAAAGGCTCGGCGCCGATGAGACGCTCGCCGACGGCCGCAAAGCCGATCTGGTATGGACCGAGCAGCCACTTGTATCCCGCACAGACCAGGAGATCCGGCTGGATGCGCGCGAAGTCGAAGGGCGCGGCGCCGATGGACTGCGTCCCATCGACCACGAAGAGCGCCCCCACCTCCCGCGCCCTGTCGCCGATGGCCTCGAGATCGAAGCGCACGCCATCCGTCCAGTGCACGGCGGAGATGTTCACCGCCCCCGTGTTCCCGTCGATGGCATCCAGGAGCCGCTCGTTCCACAGCGACCCTACCCGCGTCACCTCCTCCGGGCGCGGCACGCTGCGCAGCTCGGCCCCGTCCTTACGGCAGCGCTCCATCCACGCATACACATCGCTCGGGAACTCCTCTTCCATGGAGACCACGTTCTGCCCGGCACGAAGGCGCAGGCTGTGAGACGCGATGGCGACCCCGTAACTCACCGACGGAATGATGGCAATCTGGTCCGGGCTCGCGTTGATGAGGCTGGCAGCGGCGGCGCGCAACGCCTCGGACTCCCTGATGTACTCCTCCGGGCCGAGGCTCAGGGGCGCGATCTGGCGGCGCAGCCCGGCGATACCCAGGTCCTGGGAAGCATTCAGAAGCGGCGCCTTGGAGGCGCAGTTCAGATAGTGGAGATCCTCGGGCAGGGAGAAGAGCGGTCGCTGATTCGTGAGCATCGGGGTCTGCGGATGGCGGGCCGACCGCGATGGTAGCAGAGTCCCCCGAGCGGGCCCCACGCGGCGAGAAATTGCGGCAGCTTTGTGGACAACCCTCTGGAATTGGTTACAATTTCTAACGCGACCATGAACTTACATCCGAATAAAAGTATAACCTTTTGATTCTATTAAGATTCCCTGACCCGTAGACAAGACCATGAACGACGAGCAACTCCGTAAAACCCCCGAGCGCGAGCTCCGGGCCCGCTTCAACGCCGCACCGGACTACCTGAAGACCCTCCTCGCCAGAAAGCGCGACCTGGAGGAGAGCACCGTCTGGGAGCTCAATCTGCAGCGGCGCTCCAGCACGCCTCAGAAGGACCCGCGGCCCTGATCCGTCCCGGCGGGGCCGCAGGCCTCGCCACTCCGCGCCTGCCCGCGTAAGCTACGGGTTCCTGCCCGCGCGCCCCCGCCGCGGGTCGCACGCGAACGAAAACCAATCTGGAGTTTGCTCATGAGTCTGTTACTGCGTTGTGCGCTAGTCGTAGATGGTGTCGGCGGCGCCCTCACGGAGCATGGCGTTCTCATAG
>CBDTYP010000103.1:0-9666 GCA_965364645.1 uncultured Gammaproteobacteria bacterium
GTTTAACTTCCTTTGCGCATGATGCGGGTGACTTCGCTGACGCTGCGGATGCGGCGGATGATGTGGGCGAGGTGCACGCGATCGGTGACGCCGATGAGGAAGTTCAACGTGGCGTTACTGCCCTCGCTGTTCTCCATGGAGACGTTCTCGATGTTGGCGCCCGTGTCGGCGATGGCCGCGGCAACCGTCGCGAGCACGCCTTTCTGGTTGGCGGTGTCGACCCGCACCTCCACGGGGAACTCACCATCGATGGTGGGCTCCCACTCGACGTCGACCCATTTGTCCGGCTTGTCGGCGTACTCGGCGATGTTGCGGCATGCGGCGGTGTGGATGACGACGCCGCGCCCCGCGCTCACGAAGCCGAGAACCGGGTCGCCGGGGATGGGGTGGCAGCATTTGCCGAGACTCACCACCATGCCCTCGGAGCCCTTGATGTAGATAGGGTGGTTGTTGCGCTTGCCGTCGTCCCCCGGCTTGGCCTCGTCGGAGACCCGGGTCAGGCGCCGGGTGACGAGGGCCGCCGGGCGCTGGCCGAGGCCGACGTCCTCCAGCAACTCGTCCAGGGTGTCGAGCTTCAGCTCCTCGAGCAGGGCGCCGATGCGATCCTTCTCGATGTCGTCGAGGGTGAGGGACTCCGGCGCGAGGGCCTGGTTGAGCAGCCGGCGGCCGAGCTCCACGGCCTCTTCCGAGCGCAGGTTCTTCAGATAGTTCCGAATTGCCGCCCGCGCCTTGCCCGTGACGACGAAGGTCAGCCAGTTGGCGTTCGGCCGTCCCCAGGATGCCGTCACCACCTCCACGTTCTGTCCCGTGGCGAGCTGGCTGCGAAGGGGCGCGTAACGGCCGTCGATCTTGACCGCGATGCAGGTATTCCCCACGTCGGTATGCACCCCGTAGGCGAGGTCCACGGCGGTCGCACCCCGCGGGAGCTCCATGATGTCTCCCGCCGGCGTGAACACGTACACGTCCTTCGGGAAGAGATCCACCTTGACGTGCTCGATGAACTCCATGGAGTCGCCGGCCTCGGTCTGCATCTCGAGCAGCTCCTTGATCCACTGACGCGCGCGCTCCTGCGCCGCGCTGCTGCCGGACTTACCCGACTTGCCGGTCTTGTAACCCCAGTGGGCGGCGATGCCGGACTCCGCCACGCCGTGCATGTCCTCGGTGCGGATCTGCACCTCCAGCGGCGAGCTGTAGGGACCGAAGAGTACCGTGTGCAGGGATTGATAACCGTTGGCCTTCGGCAGCGCGATGTAGTCCTTGAACTTGCCGGGCACGGGCTTGTAGAGATTGTGCATCACGCCGAGCACGCGGTAGCAATCGTCAGCCGTGTCGACCGTGATGCGAAAGGCATAGACGTCCAGCACTTCCTTGAACGAGAGTCCCTTGTCGCGCATCTTCTTGTACAGGCTGTACAAGTGCTTCTCGCGCCCGACCACCTTGCCGGAGAGATCCTCCTGGCGCAGGCGCCGTTTGATCGCGGTCTCGATCTTGCGCACCACCTGCTTGCGGTGTCCGCGTACCCTGCGCACCTCGGCGGCCAGTACCCGGTAGCGCATGGGGTAGAGGGCCTGAAAGCCGAGATCCTCGAGCTCCTGGCGGATGCTGTTGAGCCCGAGCCGATTGGCGATGGGCGCGTAGATCTCCAGGGTTTCGCGCGCGATCTGGCGGCGTTTCTCCGGGGCGAGCGCGGCGAGCGTGCGCATGTTGTGCAGGCGATCGGCGAGCTTCACCAGTATCACCCGGATATCCCTCGCCATGGCGAGCAACATCTTGCGGAAGTTCTCCGCCTGGAACTCCGCCTTGCTCTTGAATGTTATCTGGGTGAGCTTGCTGACGCCGTCGACGAGATCGGCGACTTCCTCGCCGAACTCCTCGGCGATCTGGCCCTTGGCGGTCTCGGTGTCCTCGATGACGTCGTGGAGGATGGCGGCGACGATGGTCTCGTAGTCGAGACGCATGTCCGCGAGGATGCGCGCCACCTCGATGGGATGGTGGATATAGGGCTCGCCGGAGGCGCGGTGCTGGCCTTCGTGGGCTTCGGCGCCGAACAGATAGGCGCGGTAGATTTCCTTTACCTGATCCGATTCGAGGTAGGAATCCGCCAGACCACAGAGATCGCTGATGAGAAACACGCGGCCTCCTGGCTCAGAAGCCCGGGCGGGGAGGAGTCAGGTAGCCCCTGTTAAAGGCCCCCCGGCGGAAGACCCGGGCCCGGGCCCGGCAACATATCGTCCTCTTCCTGGGGCTCTTCGACCATCTCGTTGAGAATCTCGGGGTCGATCTTACCGGTAGCAATTTCCCGCAGGGCGATGACGGTGGGCTTGTCGTTCTCGACCTCCACCAGCGGCGTCGAGCCCCGGGTAATCTGCCGGGCCCTCTTGGTCGCCAGGAGCACCAGCTCGAAGCGGTTCGTGATTCTATCGATGCAGTCTTCGACGGTAATACGCGCCATCAGTTGAAACTCCAGGTCGCCGGGCGAAAGCGGGAATGCTACCCAAGTAGCTGAAATTATACCAGTAAAGACGCGATGAGTTCCCGGTACTGTGCACGCTGTCGCGCCCGGTCCGGGCGCGCGCCGCGGACGATGTCGCGCAAGCTCTCGAGCGCGGTCTCGAAATCGTCGTTGACGACCAGATAGTCGAACTCGTCGTAGTGGGACATCTCGGCGACCGCGTCGGCCATGCGCCGCGCGATGACCTCGTCGGAGTCCTGGCCCCGCCCGGCGAGCCGCTCGGCGAGGCTCTCCCGGGACGGCGGCAGGATGAAGATGCCGATGCAGCCCGGATGGCGCTCCCGCACCTGGGCGGCTCCCTGCCAGTCTATCTCGAGGATGACGTCGTCGCCGGCGGCGAGGAAGGTCTGTACGGATTCCCGCGTGGTGCCGTAGCGGCGGTCGAAGACCGCGGCGTGCTCGAGGAAGGCGTCCGCCTCCACCAACGCGGAGAATTCCTCGTCGCTCACGAAGTGGTAGTTGACGCCGTCCTCCTCGCCGGGCCGGCGCGGGCGGGTCGTGTGGGACACCGAGACGTGGAGCCCGGGCTCGGAAGACACCAGCGCCGCCACGAGGCTCGTCTTCCCCGCCCCGGACGGCGCGCTGATCACGTAGAGATTGCCGCCGGCGCTCTTGCCCGCCGCCGTCATTCCGCGTTCTGGATCTGCTCGCGCATCTGCTCGATGAGCACCTTGAGGTCAACCGATGCCCGGGTCGTCTCGGTGTCGATGGACTTCGAGCCGAGCGTGTTGGCCTCCCGATTGAGCTCCTGCATGAGGAAGTCGAGACGCCTGCCCGCGGGTTGGTCCTTGCCGAGCACCCGGCGCACCTCCGTCACATGCGCATCGAGCCGATCGAGCTCCTCGGCCACGTCGGTCTTCTGGGCCACCAGCACGATCTCCTGTTCGAGGCGTTCCTCGTTGACCTGCTCGGTGAGCTCGGTCAGGCGATCCCGGAGCCGCTGGCGGCAGGCCTCCAGGACCTCCGGCAGCCGCTCGCGCACGCCGGCGACGAGGCGGTCGATCTCGTCGCAGCGCTGGGTGAGCAGCGACTCGATCTGCCGGCCCTCGCGCTCGCGGGTCTCCACGAGCTCCGCCAGCGCCTCGTCGAGGAGCTCCAGCACGGCCGTTCCGAGGGTGTCGATGTCGGGAGACTGGGTCTGTACGACCCCCGGCCAACGCATCACATCGATGGCGCTGACCCGCGAGGGATCGTGGAGGATGGCGTCGATCTCCCGGGTCGCCTCGGATACGCGCCGGGCGAGCTCCAGATCGAGCGCGATGCCGGCGTCGCTGCTCGTGCCGAGGGTGAGGCGCAGTGTGCAGTCCACCTTGCCCCTGGCGAGCTTCGCCCGCACCCGCTCGCGCACGGCGCTCTCGATGGCGCGCACCTCTTCGGGCAGGCGCGGGGTCACGTCCAGGTAGCGGTTGTTGACCGAGCGCAGCTCCCAGTACGCGCTTCCCCAGTCTTCGCTGCGCTCGCTGCGGGCGAAGGCGGTCATGCTGCGAATCATTCCACGGCGCTCCGGGCAGGATTGGTGCAGCAATGGTAACGGGGAGCGGCCTGCGTGTCTGCCAAACCTTCACCCCTATATAATGTCGCGCCTGATCCCCCCAACCGAAGGAATTCCACCATGCGCCCGAGCGGCAGAGCCCGAGACGAGCTGCGCGACATCTCGCTTGAACGGCATTTCACGCGCCACGCCGAAGGGTCGGTGCTGATCGCCTTCGGCGACACGAAGGTTATCTGCACCGCGAGTGTCGAAGAGCGGGTGCCGCCCTGGCTGCGGGGACGCGGCCGGGGCTGGGTGACGGCAGAGTACGGGATGCTGCCCCGGGCAACCGGCGATCGCAGCGGCCGGGAGGCGGCCCGCGGCCGCCAGGGCGGGCGCACCCTCGAGATCCAGCGTCTCATCGGGCGCTCGCTGCGGGGGGTCGTGGACCTCGCGGCGCTCGGCGAGTGCTCCATCACCCTCGACTGCGACGTGATCCAGGCCGACGGCGGCACCCGCACCGCCGCCATCACCGGCAGCTACGTGGCGCTGGTGGACGCCGTGCGGGTGCTCGAGAAGAAGCGGGGGACCGCGCGATCGCCCATCCACGGCCAGGTGGCCGCGGTTTCGGTGGGGATATACGAGGGTCATCCGGTGCTCGACCTGGACTACGCCGAGGACTCGGAGGCCGAGACCGATCTGAACGTGGTCATGAACGACAACGGCGGCTTTATCGAGATCCAGGGCACCGCGGAGGGCCACGCCTTTCGCCGCGACGAGCTCGACGCGATGCTCTCCCTCGCCGAGGGCGGCGTCACCACGCTGCTCGAGATCCAGCGCACCGCGCTCGAGGACTGACGCCATGGAGCGGGTGGTGCTGGCGAGTGGCAACCCGGGTAAGCTCCGCGAGCTCCACGCGCTGCTCGCGCCGCTCGGCATGGACGTCGTTCCCCAGTCGGATTTCGATATCGCCGGCGCCGAGGAGACCGGCCGGAGCTTCGTCGAGAACGCCATCCTCAAGGCGCGCCACGCGGCCGAGGCCTCGGGCCTCCCGGCCATCGCCGACGATTCCGGCATCATGGTGGACGCCCTCGGTGGCGCGCCGGGGATCTACTCGGCCCGCTACGCAGGAGCGGAGGCGAGCGATCAGGAGAATCTGGATCTGCTGCTGAAGAACCTGCGCGGCGTCCCCGATCCGGAACGCGGCGCCCGCTTCGTGTGCCTCGCCGTGTACATGGGCCACGCAGACGATCCGTGCCCCATCGTCTGCGAAGGCATCTGGCCCGGGCGAATCATCCACGCGCCCAGGGGAGATGACGGCTTCGGCTACGACCCCGTCTTTCACGTTGAGGACTGCGGCTGCACCTCCGCCGAGCTGGAGCCCGCTCGCAAGAACGCCATCAGCCACCGGGCGATCGCCATGGGAGCGTTGATCGACCGGCTGCGGGCGTCCTGAAGGGAGCCGCCGCCATGGCGATCGGCGACCCGCTCCCACCCCTCGGCCTCTACGTGCACCTGCCCTGGTGTGCGCGCAAGTGCCCCTACTGCGACTTCAACTCCCACGCGGCGGCGCTCATCCCGGAGCGGGAGTACGTCGCGGCGCTGCTCGCCGATCTGGACGACGAGTGCGGGGACATCTCCGATCGTCCGGTGGAGAGCGTCTTCATCGGTGGCGGCACGCCGAGCCTCTTCTCGGAGCCCGCCGTCGCCACGTTGCTGGATGGCATTCGCGAACGGGTCGTGCTCGCCCCGGACTGCGAGGTGACCCTGGAGGCGAACCCGGGCAGCGCCGAGGCCGATCGCTTCGCGGGGTACAGGGCCGCCGGCGTGAACCGCCTCTCCATCGGCGTGCAGAGCTTCGACGACGATGCGCTGGAGCGCATCGGACGCGTCCACGATGCCCGGGCCGCGCATCGCGCCATCGAGATGGCGCAAGCCGCGGGTCTCACGGCCATCAACGTGGATCTCATGTACGGCCTGCCCGGGCAGAGCGTCGCCGGCGCGCTGGCCGACGTGGAGCAGGCCCTCGCCCACGGCGTGGGCCACCTGTCTCACTACGAGCTCACGCTCGAGCCGAACACGCTCTTTCACCGCTTCCCGCCGGCGCGTCCCGACGAGGACGCCTTGTGGGAGATGCACGGGGCCAGCATCGAGCGCATGGAAGCGGCGGGGCTCGTCCGCTATGAGATCTCCGCCTACGCGAAGCCCGGCGCCCGCTGCCGCCACAATCTCAACTACTGGCGTTTCGGCGACTACGTGGGCATCGGCGCCGGCGCCCACGGCAAGGCCACCGAGTCCGCCCCGCGGGCGGTCCGGCGCAGCGTCAAGCATCGCCATCCGCGCCGCTACCTCGCGAGCAGCGGGCCGGGCGCCCACGTCGCCCGCCTTGGTCCCGTGCCGGCTGGGGAGCTTCCTCTCGAGTTCATGCTGAACGCGGGCCGTCTCCTGGAGGGATTCACCGAGGATCTCTTCACGGCCCGCACGGGGCTGCCCCTGGCGGCCATCGAGGCGCCCCTCACGAGGGCCGAGGCACGGGGGCTCCTGGAGCGCCGGGACGGGGCCATCCGGCCGACGGAGCAGGGAACGCGCTTCCTGAACGAGATCCTGCTGCTTTTCGAGCCCCGGGAACGTGCGCCGGTCCACAGGGACGCCGACCCGCCGGTGCTATAATCTCAGGCCTGACCCCCAACCCGTGTCGGACCACCGTGCCATGACCCGCCTGCCAGGCTTCCTGTTCGTGCTGCTCCTGCTGACCGCCACGTCGGCCGGCGCGCGCATGTATCAGTGGCACGACCCCGACAGCAAGTCCGTGCAGTTCTCCGGCGTGCCGCCGGCGTGGTACCGAAGCTCCGAAGGTGGGCCCAGGGTGCGTGTCTACGAGGGGGGCAAGCTGGTGGACGATACCTACATTCGTCTCACCGCCCAGGACAACCGGAGCATGCGGGAGACCGCGTTCCGGGTGCTCGAGGAAGAGCGGGAGCAGGAAGCCATCAAGCGCCTCGAGCGTGCCGCCCGCCGCGAGGAGGTCCGTCGCGAGCAGGAAGAGCGCGAGGCCAACTCGACAATGGCCGAGCTGGAGCAGTCGGACACGAGCCAGGCACCGCCCGAGGTCCTGCCGGAGAATCTGGATCCGGAGATGGTCGGGCGCCTGAAGGCCATCATCTCCGCGTATGATCGCGCAAACACCGGCAACGCGGAGGGCGCGCCCCCCGCGCCTCCCACCGGCGGCACCGCCACCACCACCTACTGATTCGTAATGGTTGCGCGGGCGCGGATCAGCCCGAGCGGAAGAACCCCACCAGGGTCTCCCAGATTGTCGTCTCCCGGGTCTCGATCATGGCCCGCAGCGTCTCCAGGCCCCGGTTGTCGGGCTCCACCTGCAGTCCCAGGGTGATGTAGGCCTGGGCCTGGTCGTAGTTCTTGCGCGAGAACTCTTCTTCCGCCAGCACCACGAAGCGCTCAGCTATCGCCGAGAATCCCCGCTTGGCCGCCTCGTTGTCCGGATTCAGATCCAGGAGCCGGCTGAAGTAATAGTGGGCGTTGTCCGCCGGCGGCGCCATCAGGCGATCCTGGCGCAAACTGTTCCTGGCGAGCCACTCGAGCGCCCGCGACGTCTCCTGCTTGTCGACGGCGCTGCCGTTGCCGATCGTGCCCACCGAGGCCCCGGTGCCCGTATTGCCGCCGGATTGGGTCGGCGGCGGGGGAGGTGGCGGATTGCGCACCAGCAGCGCGGGGGGCTTGTTGATCTGGGCGTAGATGTAGCCGACGAGACCGCCGAGCACCGCCAGCATGACCGCGGCCAGGATCAGCATGCGCTTGGTCTTCGAGGTTTTTCCGGTTTTCGCGTCGAGACGGTGTCGGGCGGTGGCCGTGAGCGGCAGCTTGAGGGCATGCAGCGTCATCGTGCCGCGGCCCTTCTTGCCTTCGACCTTCGTACGCAGCTCCTCGACTTCCTCCACCAGCTCCTCGGCGGTCGCGACCCGCTGCTCGCGGTTCTTGGCCATCATCTTGTTCAGCAGGGGCTGAAATTGATCCAGTTGCGGCGGTAGCGTCGGCACCGGCGACTGGATGTGCTTCATGATGACCTTGATGGCCGAGTCTCCCTCGTAGGGTTTCTCGCCGGTCAGCATCTCGTAGAAGATGACGCCGAGACTGTAGATATCCGTGCGCCCGTCCACCGTCAGGCCCTCGGCCTGCTCGGGACTCATGTAGAAGGGGCTGCCGAGGATGGTGCCGGTGCTGGTGAGCTCCTTGTCCACTTTCTGCTCCTTGGCGATGCCGAAATCGCTCAGGAGCGGCGTGCCGTCGCTGTGGAACAGGATGTTCGCCGGCTTCACGTCCCGGTGGATGATGTCGTTCTTGTGGGCGTAGGCCAGTGCCTGGGCGATCTTCGAGACGAGATCGAGTGCACGCACCGGCGCGAGCCGATTCTCGATCTTGGCGCGCAGATCGCCGCCGTCCACGTACTCCATGGAGATGTAGACGACCTCGTCGGCGGTGCCGATGTCGAAAATCGTGACGATGTGGGGGTGGCGGAGCGAGGCGACGATGCGGCCTTCCTTCAGGAAGCGCTCGAAGAAGTCCCCGCTCTCGTCGTTGGTCGTGTCCAGGGTCTTCAGCACGACTTCGCGATCCAGGGATTGCTGAACGGCGAGATACACCGTCGCCATTCCGCCCCTGCCGATGGTGCGTTTTACTTCAAAACCCGGGATTTCCACACACCGGATTATAGTCGCGGGCTCCCCCTTTGATACTGACCGAGGCCCCGTTTCCGCCCACTTTGGAGGGGTCCGGCGGCACCCGGGCGGTCCCGGTCTCCCGGATCGTCCAGGGACCGGCATCTGGCGCGGCGGGCCGCGCCGTTAGCGTTACGCCGCGGCACCATGGCTCCATCGAGGAACGCTGCGAAAGGAGTGCAGGCCATGCAGATTGTCGTCACCGAACTGCCCATCGAGGATGCCCTCGGACGGGCGCGCACCCGCTTCCAGCAGGCCGACGAGCGGCTTGCCCGGGCGCTCCAGGGCAGCGCCTCGGGTCTCCCCTGGGCGCTCAGCGGCGCGCTGGCCCTCACCGTCGGCGCCCTCGCCATCGCGGGGTTCCTGCCCCTGGCCGGCCACCCGGCGCTGGCGACCGGTGTCGTGTGCCTGGTCCTCGGCGGCGCCTTCCTGGGCTACGGCCTACCGGCCTGGACCCGGGCGCGGAACGAGAGGAAGCGCCGCACCAGGGAGTGGCATCACACGTTGGAGATGCTTCGCCTGCGCGAGCAGCAGGCGGAGGAAAGCCCCGGCATGAGCGTCGAGGTGCTGGACCGCGTCGACGATCATCAGCACGCCGCGCTCGTGTCCAAGTGGAACCGATTGAGCGCCGGCTCGGGCAGGTACGTGCAATGAGCGCGGATTCGACGCGCGACTACATCGTCCGGCGCAGCGCGCGGCGCCTCGCCGGGCGGGCCAACCGCCGCTGCCCGGCCTGCGGGCGCCGTCATACACCGGCGCGCTCGACGGGGCGTTACTGCACCGGCCGCTGCCGGGTGCGCGCCTACCGGGCGAAATCCGAGAACGGAGGTACATCATGAACGAAGCCGAGCTGATAGGGATTGCACTTGCCGCCGGCATCACCATCGGCGCCGTCGTCTGGGAACGGCTGCGCGGCGATCTCATGCCGCGCCTGTGGAACGACCGGA
>CBDTYP010000104.1:0-9660 GCA_965364645.1 uncultured Gammaproteobacteria bacterium
AGGAGCGAGCTTGCTCGCGAATGAGGCCGCATTCGCGAGCAAGCTCGCTCCTACAAGGGACTTAGTTCGGCGCCGGGCAGATGGCGGTCAGCGCGGTGGAGAGCTGGTACTTGTTGCCGGACTTGTCCCGGGGCATTCCGCAGACGACCCTTGCGTCGACGGCTAAGCCCGACTCGACCGGGTCGATCAACCACGTGTACTGGGGGCTGCACTTGCCCGGGCACTGGGCGTAGAGCGATTTGCCGTCGTCCCCCTTCCCCTGGGTGAAATCCATGATCCAGTCGTTCAGATCTTCGGTCGATGCGAAATGCTTTCCGTCGAAGCGGATCGGGTTCTCCTTCGTCGCCGTTTCCTGTTGACGGCACATCTCGTCGTCGGATGTTTTCTTCTTCGATAGATTCGGGATGGAGCTGAAGACCACACGCTGCGGCGGCTGCGAGGACTTCGCCGTATCGATCGCCTTCGTCAACATGCGACTCGATGCCGAGCGGATCGAGCCATCGCTGTTGGAAACATTGGCCAGAACGCTCGCGGTGGCGGACTCGGTGTCCAGAGGCGTCCCTTCAGCCTGCGCGCCGCATTGCGAAGCGCCGCCATCACCACTCGCCGAGCCGGCGGCCACGCAGCAGGAAAGTGCGAGGAAGCGTAGAAAAGCGTGCATGGATGTGGCGGAGGTCCTTATGCTCTCTTCTTCAGCCGCCGCATGATGGGCTTAATTGCCGGCAGCAGGAGCAGGATGAGGGCGCACACCATGATGGGCCCTGCGTAGGGACGGAGGAAGAAAATGGAGAACGAACCGTTGCTGATCAGCAACGACTGCCGCAGGGCCGGTTCGGCCAGCGGCCCCAACACGATCGCCAGCACCGCCGGCGCCAGCGGATAGTCGAGCTTACGCAACAGGTAGCCGAAGATCCCGAATATGAGCATCAGCCAGACGTCATGGAGATCCTGGGTCGGCGCGTACCCGCCGATCAGACAAAGGACGAAGATCATCGGCGCCAGGATCGTGAACGGCAGCTTCAGCACCCAGATGATCATCGGGATGAACGCGATGTTGATGATCACGGCGAACAGGTTCGCGGCGTAGAGGCTCGCGATCAGGCCCCATACGAATCCCTGGTGGTCGACGAACAGGCGCGGGCCGGGTTCGAGTCCCCAGATGACCATGCCGCCGAGGAGAATGGCCGTCGTCGGCGAGCCCGGGATTCCCAGGGTCAACATCGGCAGCATGGAGCCGGTGGAGGCCGCGTTGTTCGCCGACTCCGGCGCGGCGACACCTTCCAGGGCGCCCTCGCCGAACTTCTCCGGTTCCTTCGAAATCTGCTTGGCGATGCCGTAGGACATCAGCGAGCCCGGGGTCGCGCCCGCAGCAGGCAGGATGCCGACGAAATAACCGAGGAACGACCCCATGAGCATGGTCTTCCACGTGCCGAGCAGTTCCTTCAGATTCTTGATGGTGCGCTCGATCGTGACGGTGGCCTTGGACATCATGCTCTGGCCGCCGGCCTTGCGATTTTCTTCGATGGTCCACAGCATCTCGCCGATGCCGTAGATGCCGATGGCGAGCACCAGGAAGTTGATGCCGTGGAGGAACCCAGGGATGTCGCCGAACACGAGCCGCGGCTCGCCGCTGATGATGTCCAGTCCCACCGCGCTCAAGACGAGACCGATGCAGATGGAGAATATGGTCTTGTAGAGATCGTCACCGCCCAGGCCGACGAATGTCGCGAAGGCCAGCATCATGAGGGCGAACTCCTCCGGCGCGCCGAATACCAGCGCCACGTGAGCAAGCGGAGGAGCGAAGAAGGTGAAGAGCACGACAGAGATGGTGCCGCCCACGAAGGAGGCGACCGCCGCCGCGGTCAGGGCCTTGTCGGCGAAACCCTGCTTGGCCAGGGGCCGGCCGTCGAATGTCGTCGCCACCGCCGTCGATGCGCCTGGTATCCCGAGCATTACCGAGGAGATGGCCCCACCGTACATGGCGCCGTAATAGATGGCGGCCAGGAATATAATGGCGCCGGTCGGCGGCACGAGAAACGTAAGCGGGAGCAGAATCGCAACGCCGTTGACCGAACCCAACCCGGGCATCGCCCCGATGAACAGGCCCAGGGTGCAACCCCCGATGATCAACAGCAGGTTCTGCGGCTGGAAGACGATCGTGAATCCCGTCGCCAGCAACTCGAGAATTTCAATCATGTCAGTAAAAGAACTCGTACAGCGGATAGAAGAGGGGCTCGGTAAATCCCTTGGGCAGCGTGATCTTCAACATGATCTCGAAGAAGAGGAAGGTGATGATTGGAATCACAATGGCAAAGAATATTGACAGCATCCAGGAATGATTCCCCAACAGGCGCATATAGAAGAGCAGAAATAGTGGTAACGCGCCGTACACGCCGATGAAATTGAATAACCCGACCGTCACGATCAGGGAGAGCGCGACGAGACCGACGTCGACCAGGACTCCGCGCTCGATATAGGGTGCTTCGGATACCGCGACTGTGCCCTTGCGGCGCACCCAGTTGATGATGATGCCAACGCAGGAGAGGAGCATCATCAAGGACAGCCAGAACGGCCACGCCCCACCGCCAGGCCCCTCGTCGGGAATCCATCCGACGGGCAGCTCGGCGCTCTTGTACATGAGGTAAAGGGAAAAGACTCCCATCAGGATTGCCATCGCGAGCTCTGCGACGCGTACCGTCATGACCGGAGTCCTTCCCCTGTTACCCGTACTTTTCTTATTGCTTTACGTCTTCCGCTGATTTGTCGAAGTTAGCCGGGAATGGCGCCCATCTTGATCAGCATATTCTTGTGGATTTCCCGCTCGTTCTTCCAGTAGTCCATCAACTTCTGGCCCGTGAGCAGGTCGCCCTGCAAACTCTTCTTCGTGCGATAAGTCTGCCACTCTTCGGAATTGAACACGCGGGTAAACAGATCCACGTAGTAGGCCTCGGCATCCTTGCTCATGCCGGGCGCGCCGACCACGGTGCGCTGCATGAAGTAGACCATGTCCTCGCCGAGCTCTACGAAGGTCGGCGTGTCCTTGAACATGGGAAGGCGCTTCGGCGTGAACGCCGCGAGCGGCTTAGTCTTACCGGCTTCGAAGAAGCCGAGCTGCTCGGAAGGATTGTTTACCGTGGAATCGGCATTGTTACCCGCGAGCTCCTTGGCCACCTTGCCACCGCCCTTGTAGGGGACGTACTTCATATTGAGACCATAGGCGGTGTTCAAGAAATCCGTGAGCAGGTTATCCTCGGACGACTTGCCGGTGCCGGCCATGATCCAGTCGCCGCCCTTGGCTTTCGCGGCCTTGACGAAATCACCAACGTCGTTGATGTCCTTGCGATCGGAGTTTACCCAGAGAAGGAAGGTGTCTTCGGCCATACGCGCGACGGGCGTGAACTCTTCGATGTCGACGCCGAGCGCGGGCTGACGAAGAGGAGTCGTGTAGAAGCTGTTCAGGGTGAACATGATGGTGTGGTTGTCACCCTTCTTGCCCTTCAGGTAAACGAGCGCCTCTGCGCCCGAGCCGCCCGGCTTGTTGATGGGCGTTACCGGAACGGGTGCCATATTGTTCTTCGCGATGATGCTCTGCATCAGACGCACGGCTTTGTCGGCGCCGCCGCCCTTGCCAGCCATCACTACGAACTCGACGGGCTTCTGCGGCTTGAATTCAGCCGATGCTGTCGTCGTCATTGCCATGGAAACGGCGATGCCGGCGCCGAGCGCGAGGCCTCGTACTAATAGCTTACGCCTTAGAATTTTCATTGATGTCCTCCTGTTACGAACGCTTGGCAGCGCTTCAGATCGTGCCGTGAAATCGGCTCTTATCTTTCTCGATAGTGCCGCAGCGCGGCACGTCCCTCAACGCATTTTTATTCTTCTATATAGTCTGGTCGACAATATACCAGAGCTTTGATATTTTGCGAATCCACTGCCATTGCCCGGTAATCGGGCTGACGGCCAGCGCGCGGGGGCCTGCGACCCGGATTCCCAACGAGAGACCCGGCACAACCGATAGTTGTCCCGGGCACACGCGCTGACATAATACGACCACCGAACGGGGATCAGACTCAGGGTAGCACCATGAATATCCACGAATACCAGGCGAAGCTCTTGCTGAGCGAGTTTCAGGTGCCGGTGGCCCGAGGCTCCGTCGCGTTCACGCCCCAGGAGGCCGTCACGGCGGCGGAGTCCCTCGGCGGCCCGGTGTGGGTGGTGAAATCCCAGATCCATGCCGGCGGCCGGGGCAAGGGGCACTTCGAGGAGGCCAGCGCCGGCGGCAAGGGTGGGGTTCGCGTGGTCAAGTCCGTCGACGAGGTGCGCGAGAACGCGGAGATGATGCTGGGCAAGACCCTCGTCACCCACCAGACGGGTCCCGAGGGCAAGACCGTCAAGCGCATATACGTCGAGCAGGGGTCGGGAATCGACCGTGAGCTCTATCTTTCCTGCCTCGTGGATCGCTCGAGCTCCCGGGTGGCATTCATCTGCTCCACCGAAGGCGGCATGGACATCGAGGCGGTTGCCGCCGAGACACCGGAGAAGATACTGACCCTCACCATCGACCCCGCTTCTGGCTACATGCCCTACCACGGGCGCAACATCGCGTTCGCGCTTGGACTCAGCGGCAAGCAGATCAAGCAATGCGTCGCGTTGATCGGGAACCTGTATCGCGCTGTTCTCGCGAAGGACATGAGCCTCCTCGAGATCAACCCGCTGGTCGTGACCGATGAAGGCGATCTGCTCGTGCTCGACGCCAAGGTGAACTTCGATTCCAACGCCCTCTACCGGCACCCGGACGTGCAGGAGCTGCGTGACCTCGACGAGGAAGACCCCTCCGAGGTGGAGGCATCCGAGTACGACCTCAACTACATCAAGCTCGACGGCGTCATCGGCTGCATGGTGAACGGCGCCGGGCTCGCCATGGCCACCATGGACATCATCAAGCTCTACGGCTCCGAACCCGCGAACTTCCTCGACGTCGGCGGCGGCGCCAGCAAGGAGCAGGTGATGAACGCGTTCAAGATCCTGCTCTCGGACCCGAAGGTAGAGGGGATACTCGTGAATATCTTCGGCGGCATCATGCGCTGCGACATCATCGCGGAAGGCATCGTTGCGGCGGCGAAGGAAATGTCCATCGAGGCGCCCCTCGTCGTGCGTCTCGAAGGCACCAACGTCGAGGTCGGAAAGAAGATTCTGAGCGACTCGGGTCTCGCGATCATTCCCGCGGACAATCTGGCCGATGCGGCCGAGAAGATTGTCGCACAGGTGAAGGGAGAGGCCTGATGTCCATACTCGTAGACGGCAACACCAAGGTCATCTGCCAGGGCTTCACTGGTAGCCAGGGCACCTTTCACTCCGAACAGGCGATCGCCTACGGCACGAAGATGGTCGGCGGCGTCACGCCGGGCAAGGGCGGCAGCGAGCACCTGGGGCTCCCGGTGTTCGATACCGTGCACGAGGCCGTGGAGCAGACCGGCGCCGACGCATCGGCAATCTACGTACCCCCGCCCTTCGCCGCCGATGCGATCCTCGAGGCGATCGACGCACGCGTGCCCCTCATCGTCTGCATCACGGAAGGCATCCCGGTGCTCGACATGGTCAAGGTGAAACGCGCCCTCGACGGATCCGCATCGAGGCTCGTTGGTCCGAACTGCCCGGGGGTCATCACGCCGGAGGCCTGCAAGATCGGCATCATGCCGGGACACATCCACAAGCGCGGGTCCGTCGGCATCGTCTCCAGATCCGGAACGCTGACCTACGAGGCGGTCGCGCAGACCACCGCGGCGGGTTTTGGTCAATCCACCTGCGTCGGCATCGGCGGCGATCCTGTGAAGGGTACGGATTTCATCGACGTGCTGGAGCTGTTCCTCGCCGACGTCGAGACGACCTCCATGATCATGATCGGCGAGATCGGCGGCAGCGCGGAGGAAGAGGCGGCGCAGTTCCTGGCGTCGAACTCGGTGAAGAAGCCGACGGTCGGCTTCATAGCCGGCATAACCGCCCCGCCGGGGCGGCGCATGGGACACGCGGGCGCCATCATCTCCGGCGGCAAGGGCGGAGCCGGGGACAAGATCGAGGCCATGCGCAGCTGCGGTATCGCGGTCGCCGACTCACCCGCGAGCCTCGGCTCCACGCTGGCCGAGCTCGTCGGCAAGTAGCACGCCCGAGCAACAGCCAATGGAAAAGCTGTCAGTCTTCATCATCACCTACAACTGCGTGAGGACCCTCGGCCCCTGCCTCGAGAGTGTCAAGTGGGCCGACGAGATCGTCATGCTGGATTCCGCCAGCACCGACGGCACGCTGGATCTCGCCGAGCAGTACGGCTGCACCGTCCATCAGACCGAGTTCCTCGGCTACGGGAAGACGAAGCAGCTCGCCATCGACAAGACCCACAACAACTGGGTCCTGCACGTGGACGCGGACGAAATGCTCTCACCCGCGCTTCAGGACGAGATCCGCGGCCTGCTCGCCTCTGGACCGCCCGCGAACGGGTATATGATCCCACGCCTCGATCAGATCTTCTGGGAGATGAACGACCCCCGGGTGCGGCTTAATTCCCAGTTGAAGCTGTTCGACAAGCGCCGCGGGCGCATGAACGACATGGCGGTGCACTCGGATCCGGAAGTGGAAGGCCGCGTCGAGACCCTGAAGAACCCCTTCTATCACTTCAGCGAAGTCGACATTCACACCAAGGTCGAGAAGGTCAACGGGTACTCCACCGGACTCGTGGCGGACAAGCTCGCCAAGGGAAAGAATCCGAGCCCCTGGATCCTCGTCTTCTATCCGCCGCTGGTATTCATCCAGCTGTACGTCTTCAAGCGGAACTTCTTCAACGGCTGGGCGGGATTCATCGGCTCGGTCATCGGGGCCTTCTACGCCTTCCTCCGCTACGCGAAGCTCTACGAGCACTACCGCTTCGAGGAGCCCCGGGCAGGCCGGCTGCCCGAAGGCGCGCCCGACGTGCGTAACACGAGAGACGAGGCAGGACGCATCGTCAAGGCCGCGGAGTAGAAGCGTCGCGCTATTGGAGCGAGGAGAAGTGCGCCATCCAGGTCCGGCGGAGCTCACCCTCGTCGGCGCCCATATCGTAGGCCGGTGACACGACCGGGACCGCGCGCTCGACCCGCAGCTTGACGATCCCGTTCATCCTCTCGCAGAGATCGCCCCACTGAGCGAAACGCGGGAAGAGCTCCTCGAACTCCTCCGTTCCCCGGGCGACGAACTCCGCCTCGCCCTTCGCCCGAAACCCCTTCCTCGCGAAGGGATCGACGAAATTGATCTCCATGGCGGGCCGTTCGCCGATGTTCCTGACGGTATTCGGCGAACGAATCTCGCCGAACAAGATGTGATCGTCGTCCAGCACGAGGAATGTCCCCTTCGGCGAAAGATTCGGCGTGCCATCCGCGCCGACGGTGGCGACGAAACCGAGCTTCTGCTCGGAGACGATGCGTTTCATGTCTTCGGTCAGCATTCCCATGATTCCCTCCGGAGCTCCGGGTACCAGTGTCGCAGAAATTGATGGAGAATCGCAGACACCAGCCCCGCATTCCACGCAATCCCTGGAGCCCGCCCCATGACTGCTCCCGCTCCTCAGTATCTTTTCGACCCGAAGGACAAGCCCACCCTCCCCGCGGTCCAGGTCCCGCTGATCGAGGCCGACGACGCGTCCATGGAAGGATACGGATATCTGGTGGACGATCCCGAGGGTTGCGAGATCGAGATCGTCCGATGGCCGGCCCAGGGTTGGCGGCCCATCGACGACGGCACCGGCGACGAGGGCGGCACGACGGAAGGGATATTCCGCTGTCGCTGGGGAGACGGCGTCCTGAAGGCCCGCAACGAGGCCGTCGACGGAGACTACGTGTTGGGCTGGAACGGCGGCGGGCGCGACGACCACGTGCTGCTGTGGCACATGAACTACCACCCCGACGGCGGCCAGCTGTTCTTCCCCCTGGATCGGAAACCCTTCGTCATCCCCGCGGCGCTGCCGGGCGACGATATCGCTCCGGAGAATGTGGTCGCGTTCCATTGCGACGGGACCCGGGGTGTCTACATCCACCCGGGTATCTGGCACGAGGGCGTCTTCCCCGTGGAAGGCGAGCAGCGATTCCTGGATCGGCAGGGGAAAGTGCACGCGCGGGTCAGCTGCGACTTCGGCACCGAGTTCGGGGTATATCTGTCCGTCCCGCTTTCGGCCTGACGAACGGAAGGCCAGCGTTGATAATCGTCGTCATCGGAGGAACGGGACACTTCGGCGCGAGAATCTGCCATCGCATCGCCGGGGAACCCGGTACCGAGCTCGTGGTGACGAGCCGCACGGAGTCGAAAGCCGCCGAGCTCGTCATGAGACTGAAGGACGCGCACCCGAATTCCCGCATACGCGCCGCGCGCCTGGATCAATCGTCGCCGGGATTCGAAGCCGATCTGCGCCGCCTGCATCCGAACGTGGTCGTGCACACGGCCGGGCCCTATCAAGGACAGGACTATCGCGTCGCCAGGGCGTGCATAGATGTCGGCAGTCACTATATCGATCTCGCGGACGGGCGGGAGTTCGTCGAAGGCTTCGCCCGCCTGAACGAGTCCGCGCTCCGACGGGATGTCCTGCTCGTATCCGGGGCGAGCACGCTGCCCGGACTCTCCAGCGCCGTGATAGATTCGCTGAGAAATCAGTTCGAGAAAATACAGTCAATCGAGATGTCCATCGCACCGGCGCACCAGACCCCCCGAGGAACCGGCACCATCGCAGCCGTATTGAGCTATTGCGGTAAACCGTTCGAGGTGCTCGTCGATGGTAACTGGCTGACGCGATACGGGTGGCAGGATCTTCGCTTTCAGCGCTATCCACGACTGGGGACACGTCTTTCGGGTGCGTGCGACGTGCCCGATCTGGGCCTGCTTCCGAAGTATGTCGCCGGGGTTCGCACGGTTGCCTTTCATGCCGCACTGGAAGCGATCTGGGAGCAGCTCGCCCTCTGGCTGATGGGTTGGCTGACACGTTCCCGGCTCGTGTCGAACTGGGATCGTTTCGCACCCGCGTTCCAGCGTCTCAGCGATCGCCTGAATCGAATGGGCACGGACACCGGCGGAATGCACGTTCGACTGACCGGAACCGACGAAAACCGGGAGAGAATCGTACGTACATGGTTTCTGACGGCAACCGACAATCACGGACCCGAGATCCCATGCTCGCCGGCGCTGGTTCTCGCCCGGAAACTCGTCCGGAACGAACTCCCACTGCGCGGAGCATACCCGTGCCTCGGCATGATGAGCCTCGTCGAGTTCGACCACGAGGTCCGGGATCTGAACATCTCATGGCAAGTTATCGAATAGGCTCCCTGCGTCGATGAACGCCTACCTGTGGATAAAGCTGATCCATATCATCGGCGCCACGGTGCTCCTGGGGACGGGCCTGGGGATCGCCTTCTTCATGCTGAGAGCCTTCCTGAGCGGCAATCGAGAAGCGTTGGTCGTCACGGCCCGCAACGTCGTGCTCGCCGACTGGATCTTCACCACGCCGGCCGTGGTGGTCCAGCTGATCTCCGGTCTGTGGCTCACCCGACAGGCCGGGATCGCGTTCGATTCCGCATGGTTCATCGCGGTCGTAAGCCTGTTCATTCTCGTCGGCGCCTGCTGGATCCCGGTCGTGTGGATCCAGATCCG
>CBDTYP010000105.1:0-9636 GCA_965364645.1 uncultured Gammaproteobacteria bacterium
CCGCCGATCCCGGCACGCGGCCGGAGCACCTCATGAATCCGCACCTGGTGAACTGACCCGGATTTTTCGCGGTATGAGGGATCAAGAACCGGTAGAGACGGTCAGCACCTCTCCGTTCACCACCGCCGCCGCATCGAGATTGCCGTCGAATGCCGCGAGGACGTTGCGCGCGGCGCCGGTCGCCATGCGCATGCTCGCCTCACCGGTCACGCCCGCGACGTGCGGGCTCGTTATGACGTTTTCGAGGGCGAGCAGGGGATCGTCTCCAGGCAGTGGCTCGCGCACGAAGACGTCGAGGCCGGCGCCGGCCACGCTTCTGCGTTCGAGCGCGTCCCGGAGCGCCGGCTCGTCGACGATGCCGCCGCGCGCGCAGTTAATCACGTACGCCGACTCTTTCATGGCGTCTAGCTCTCGTGCACCGATCATGCTCCGCGTCTCCTCCGTCAACGGGCAGTGCACCGACACTATGTCCATGTCCGGCAGGACCGGCTCGTAGTCCGCGACCGCGGTGCAACCGGCCGCGCCTATGTCCGTCTGCGGGATGTAGGGATCGTACACGAACACGTTCATCGCAAACGCTTTTGCGAAAGCAGCGACCCGCGTGCCCGTGCGACCGAAGCCGATGATCAGCAACGACTTGCCCGCGATGTCCATGCCCCGCAGAGACTCGCGAACGGCGTAACCACCCTGGTGTATTGCCCGGTCGAAGGCGAAGCCGCGCTTGGCGAGAGCCAGGATCAGATAGAGGGTGTGCTCGCCAACCGACAGCGCGTTGCTGTCGATCGCGATCGCGAGTGGGATGCCCCGCTCGGTCAGCCGCGCGACGTCCACGTTGTCGTAGCCCACCCCGTGCCTGGACACGACGCACAAGTCTTCCGCAGCGTCGATGACCGACCGGGTCACCGGCGTGGCCCTCGCCAGTATGGCGTGAACATCCCGCGCCTCCCGCGCCAGACCTTCCTCGGATGTGTCGCTTGCGACTACGACGCGAACATCGTCACGGGCCTCCAGGATCGCCGTGCCGGCCGGGTGGATCGGCTGCAACAGGAGCACCTTCCTCGTCATCGTCGCGGCTCCACTCAATGGATGTCCGCCGAGTCGGCCGTCGCCTCGCGCAGTTTCTCGATGTCGAATCCCGGTGCGCGTGCCGCTTCCAGAATAACCGCCTCCCGGCGCTGCAGCAGATCGACGGCCGCCGGCAGGTCCGCGACCGCCGACGCCGGAACCACCACTGCGCCATGCCGATCCGCGTGGATGATGTCGCCGTGCACGACGCGCATGCCGTGAATCGTCACCGGGATACCGAACTCGGCGACGTGCACGTGGGCGTGGCTCGGTCCGACCTTGCCGGCGAGCAGCTGGAATCCGGGAGCGCAGTCGTCGAGATCCCGCATGGAACCGTTGGTCACGCCGCCCGCGCAGCCGAGGCCGCGATGCACGGCGGTGTTCACCTCGCCCCAGAAGGCGCCGAAGCCAGGTGTCGCATCCAGGTCCTCGATGATCGCGATGGTCGGGCCGGCGGCGTCGGCCACGTATTCGTAGTAGCGCGCGCGCCGGGCCTTCAACTCGTCGGCGTCGTCCTCGGGGGGTGTTGTCGCTCGGATCGTGGCGGTGCGCGCGTAACCGATCATGGGAGGCAGCCTCGGGTCGAGGCAGGTCAGGACGCCGGTAGTGAAACCTGTCGCGCGCCGCTCGGGCGAGACCACCTCCAGCGCGTTACAGATCGTCGGCGTGTCCCACTTCGTGAGAACGGCGAGGTCGCTTTCCGATACGTTGCTCATCGTCATTGGTTCCCGGTACTGAATCTGGCCCTCGGCGGGCGTCGAGATTAGCATCCCGGGTCGGAACCGGTCACCTGCAGGTCGTTTGCCGACTGTCACGCCGGGACCATCGATTGGCGTCCTCCAGACTATTCTGGTGGCGTGGCGTGTGAGAGTATGCCCACGTTTTTCCCGGGGAAGATCGCGCCTCCGGCTCGCCTGATACGGAATCCAGACCGAGAGTATGCCGGACACCAACTCGCTCCCCGTCACCGTCATCGTGCCGACCCTCAACGAGGCGGATAACATCGATCCGCTTCTGACGCGGTTGACGGCGGCGTGCGCGGCCATCGACGGCGGTTACGAGATCCTGATCGCCGACGGCGGCTCGACGGACGACACGCGAAAGAACACCGCCCGCTGGGAATCGCGCGCGCCCGTGCGATTCGTTGCCGCCAACAGCGGTCACGGGATCTCCGGCGACGTGCTCGCCGCCGCACGGGAGTCCCGCGGCGACGTCATCGTGGTCATGGATGCGGACCTGAGTCATCCGCCGGAGACGGTCCCCGACCTGGTCCGTCCCGTGCTCGAGGGCACGAGCGACATGGTGGTCGGCGGGCGCTACATCCCCGGCGGGGCGACGCCGGACTGGCCCTGGACCCGGCGGGTCATGTCCCGGGGCGCCGGCTTCATCGCCTGGCCATTCGTGAGCGTCAGCGATCCCACCTCCGGATTCTTCGCCGTCGGCCGCCAACCGCTGCTGGATGTCGACCCGGAGGCCGAGGGTTTCAAGATCGGCCTCGAGGTGATGCTCGGCCGCCATTCCGATCTGCGCGTCGCCGAGGTGCCCATCGTCTTCCGGGATCGCACCCTCGGCCAGTCGAAGATGAGCCTCGGCCAGGTGAGCGCCTACCTGCGGCGGCTGGCGGCGCTGCTCGGTGGCCTCGTCAGCACGTCGACGGTAACCCAGTTCGCGCTGGTCGGAATCCTCGGCATGGTGGTCGATCTGGGGGGATTCCAGCTGCTGCGGCACTACGGCTTCAACATCTCGGTCTCGCACATCTCGAGCTTCGTTCTCGCCACCATAGTGAACTACGTCCTCAACAGCCGCTGGGTGTTCCGGGCCTCGTCGGGCGAGGGCATCGCGGTCAAAGGCTACATCCGGTTCCTGTCTGTGTGTCTCATGGCGCTGTTCCTGCGCGGGGGCGTGCTCGCGATCCTGTCCCAGGGGCTCGGGATGCCCGAGATGGCCTCCCTGATCGCCGCCATTGTCGCGGCGGCCCTGGTCAACTATCTGGGCTTCGCGTTTTTCGTCTTCCCGAACCGCGAGCAACAGGATCTCAAGATTCGCTGGAGCATCGCTGTCGTCGGCATCGTCGGCTACACGTTGCTGCTGCGCCTGGTCTATCTCGGCCTGCCGGACCTGATCCCCGAGGAGGCCTACTACTGGAACTACGCCCAACATCCGAGCCTCGGCTATCTCGACCATCCGCCGATGGTCGCCTGGCTCATCACGGCGGGCACCAGCGTGTTCGGCGATACGGAGTTCGGCGTGCGCGCGGGCGCGTTTCTCTGCTGGCTTGTTACGGCCGCCTTCACCTTCGGGTACGCGCGCAACCTCTACGACAGGGAGTCAGCGCTCAGGAGCGTGCTCTTCGTCGCCGTGTTCCCCGCATTCTTCGCCTTCGGATTCTTCGCGCTGCCGGACGCCTCCCTCGTCGCGAGCTGGGCCGGCGCGCTGTTTTTCCTCGAGCGTGCACTTCTCGCGGACAAGCGATGGGCTTGGTGGGGCGTCGGTGTCTGCCTCGGGATCGGCATGCTGTCCAAGTACACCATCGCGCTGGTAGGACTGGCGACCCTCGCATTCCTCGTATTCGATCGGCGAAGTCTCTACTGGCTCAAGCGCCCGGAACCCTATCTCGCCGTCGCCGTGGCGGCGCTGCTCTTCTCGCCCGTTATCGTGTGGAACGTCGAGCACGACTGGCTCTCGTTCGGGTTCCAGACCACGCGGCGGGTCAGCAGCCCGGCAAGCTTCTCGCTGCACGATCTGATCGGCGCGATCCTGCTGCTCATCACCCCCATCGGCGCGCTCGCCGCGTACCAGGCGATCCGCGGACGGGGCATACAAGGTGAGGGCTCGGCCGGCACAGTCAGCCCGGCCACCCGGCGCCGCATATTCACCCTCTGCTACACGCTCGTGCCACTGCTCGTATTCACGGTCTTCAGCCTTCGGCATTCGCCGAACATCAACTGGACCGGTCCGCTCTGGCTGGCGCTCATCCCGGTCATGGCACGCCGGCTGGTGCCGGCGCAGGGCGCGGCCGAGGGATGGAAGCCCGCCTGGGGCCAGAGGGCCTGGGCGCCCATGTTGGTGATCGTGCTGCTGGCCTACGGCGCGCTCTTCCACTACCTCGCCATCGGCCTGCCCGGCGTTCCTTATCGCCAGGACAAGGTCCAGCCGGTGGCGTGGCGGCAGCTCGGCGAGGACGTGAGAGAGATCGAGGCCGAGGTGGAAGCCCGGACCGGAGAGAAGCCGCTGGTGGTCGGGATGGACAAGTACAATTTGGCGAGCGAGCTCGCGTTTTACCGCCGCTTCCGGGACGAGGATTCGGCGTCAGCCGTGGCCAATACGGCGAGTCGCAATCTGTTCGGCGGCGGCGCGCTCATGTACGAGCTTTGGTCGGCGCCGGAGGACTACGAGGGACGGACGCTGATCCTGGTGAGCTTCGACCCGGCGACCCTCTCCGACAACGCGGTCTCGCGCTGGGTCGGGAACGCGGAGCCCATCGGGGAGAGGGCGGTGACGAAGCTCGATGTGCCCGCGGGACGCTACTATTATCGGGTCGTGGGCGGATACCGCGGCCGTCCCGAATCCTGAGGGTATGCGCGCGAGATGAAAGGGATCGTGTTCACCGAATTCCTCGAGATGGTCGAGTCGAAGTACTCGGCCGACGTCGTGGACGAGATTCTCGACGACGGCACGTTGCCGTCGGGGGGGATCTACACGTCGGTGGGGACCTATGACCACGGCGAGATGATCAGCCTGCTGAGCGCGCTCGGCAGGCACACGGGACTCGGTAACCAGGAGCTCCTTCGCATCTTCGGCGAACATCTCTTCGGCCGTTTCGCGGGACTCTACCCGGAATTCTTCGGCGCCACGGACAATGCGTTGATATTCCTGTCGAAGGTGGACGACTACATCCACGTGGAAATCCGCAAGCTCTATCCCGACGCGGAGCTCCCGGAGTTCGACTGCGACGGACCCCACGAAGGCGTGTTGCGGATGACCTATCGTTCGGAACGGCCCTTCGCCGCCCTCGCGGAAGGATTGATCAGGGGGTGTATCGCGCACTACGGCCAGACCGTCGACATGGACATCGAGGATCTCTCCGACGGACGGCAGACGTCGGTGCGATTCGTGCTCAGCGATCGGTAGCCGAACCCAACCAGCCACCCACGACCTGAATCGGCAACGGGTCGCCGGGCGCGCTCAGCCACGCGGCGACGGCCTTCCTATCCGACTCCGCCGTCACCGGGGGAAGCGTAAGCTCCGCCGTATGCAGCGCTTCGCGGCGCGTCGTCGGCAGGCTGCGATAGCCGAGCACCACGAAGTCGTGCTCGAGGGTGCGGCCCCCGTTCTCGCCCGCGCGCACCTCGGTCTTCAGATCGAATCCGAGGACGGCCACGTGCAGATCGAGGGGGCCGGCGACCGGCCTGGCGGGCGCGAAGGACATGGCCGCCTGCTGACCAGTCACGTCGAGGGTGAGTTTCCCGGCTTTCTCGGCGTTGTCCACCTTCAGAACCGGCCTGAAGAACCAGGTGCGCCACTCCTCCCCGGCGAGCACGAAACCCGGGGTATAGACCGTGCTCACGCGGCGGGTGCGGGCGTATTCCCGCTGCCGGGCGCCGAAGGCGGGGGAGGCGAAGCGGTCGGGCCAGCCGATGTAGTCCCAGTAATCCACGTGAAAGGCCACCGGCACCACCTCGCGCCACAGCCGGGGATCCTCGCGCAGCTTGCTGATCCACCGGTCCGCCGGCGGGCAGCTGCTGCACCCTTCCGAGGTGTAGAGCTCCAGGAGGCTGACCCGCGGTCCGGGGCTCTCGAGGCGCAAAGTGTCCGTTCCGGCCGCCGCGAGAGGCGCGAGCAGCAACGACGTCAGCAGGCAAGTCCGAAGGTTCATGGGCGATCTCCCGTCCGTGACCGAGGCCCGGGCAGATTCCGTGCCGTTTGACCATCATAGTCGTCGCCTCGTGGCGAATTCCTCACGGAAGTTTCACGTCCGGTCGGGAGGCCCGAGGGCGACATCGGGAGGAGGCTGATCTAACATTGCGCCAGTTCAGCAGACGCCCCACCGGATGCGCCAGATGAGAGACAACTACTACCTGGATAATGCCGCCACCAGCTGGCCCAAGCCGGAGGTGGTCTACACCACGATGGACCAGTTCTTCCGCAACTACGGCGTGAATCCCGGCCGTGCCGGTCACGAGCTGGCCGTCGAGGCGGAGAAGATGATCGAGGAGACCCGCAGGCTGCTCGCCCAGTTCTTCGGGTTCGGCGGCGATCCCCACCGGGTGGTGTTCACGCAGAACGCGACGGACTCTCTGAACATCGCGTTCTTCGGCCTGCTGCAGAGCGGCGATCACGTCATCACGACCCGCCTCGAGCACAACTCCGTTCTGCGGCCGCTGGCGCACCTCAAGAGGGACCACGGTGTCGACGTTACCCACGTCGAGCGGGACGAGCAGGGCTACGTGGACCCGGAGGACATCCGCAAGGCCATCACGCCGGAGACGCGGATGATCGTGGTCAACCACGCCTCCAACGTGCTCGGCTCCCTGCAGGACATGGAAGCGATCGGGCGCATCGCCCGGGAGGCGGAGGTCTTATTCGTCATCGACACTTGCCAGAGCGCCGGCGTGATTCCCATCCCCATGGACGACTGGGGCATCGATGTCGTCACCTTCACCGGCCACAAGTCCCTGTTCGGGCCCATGGGCATCGGCGGCATGATCGTGCGCGAGGATCTCGACGTGCGCCCCCTGCGGGTCGGCGGCACCGGCGTCGATTCCATCGATCCCTATCAGCCGGCGATCTATCCCTACCATCTCGAGGCCGGAACGGTCTCGCTCCCGGGTATCGCCGGCCTCAATGCCGCGCAGAAATGGTTCGCGTCTCTCGGCCGCGAGCAGGTGGGCGACGGCGACGGCAGCCTGTCCCACACGGATGCGTGCAACGCGGCGCTCGGACACATCTACGATCTCGAACGCAGGCACGTGGAGCAACTCGCAACGGCATTCCGTGACATGGATGGCGTCACGGTCTATGGCCCCTCCGGCAACAGGCCCCGGGTCGCTACGCTGTCGATCAACGTCGGTAAGTTGCCGGCAGATCAGGTCGGAACCATGCTGGACGCGGATTATCATGTCTGCGTGCGCGCCGGTCTGCACTGCGCGCCGCTGGTGCACGAAGACGACAAGACCGTTGCGCAGAACGGTGCGGTGCGTTTCTCGCCCGGCTACTTCACCGACGAAGAGGACATCGCGCAGGCCATCACCGCGGTTGCCGACATCGCCGACTTCGCGCCCGCCGCCTGACGGTATTCGAGTAGATCCGAGTCACTATGGTGCGTGGACTGCTTCTCGGGGTGCTCGGATCCCTTGTGCTCCTCGCGGCCGCATGTGCGTCTCCGGATACGATTCTGAGGCCGTGCTGCTACGAGGGCGAGCTTACGCTGGCGCCCCTCAGAGACGTGCGCTTCGTCATGGACGACGGCACCGAGCTCCCCTTCGAAAAAGTGTTTGCTGGATTCTATGAACAGGATCGGCGCATCACCACGCCGCTTCCGTTTCGGCGGGTCAACATCTCGGGTCTCGTATACGATGTGTTGTCGGTCGTGTTTCCCGAGTACGACGCAAACAAGAACGGCTTCATCGAGGAGCCCGAGCTGACGGTCCTGTACCTGCACGAAGGGGCGCTGGGGATGGGGTTCAAGGTCTCTCATCTGAAGGTGAAGGAAGAGGTTGTCGCGCTGCAGACGTCCAAGGCGGATGTGGGCGGATTGGTGAGCTACGTCAATGCCAACCGCGCCGGTATGAACAAAGACGCCCAGGCGCTGTTCCACGAGATCAACCATCTGGCCACGCAGATAAGGCGCCGTGGACAGGAAGCCGCCGATCAGACCTTCCTCGGCCCCTGATCGCGTCGATCTTTCGCTGATTCCGGCTATCCTTATGTTCCATACCGGCCCGGTTCCACGGGCCACTCGGGGCGGACACGCCCCGCTTACATTCCCCCGCCCGGCTTCCAGCGAGGCATCACCATGGCAGGTATCGAGCAGCATCTGGCGACCCTGGAACAGAGGATTCGCCGCCTCGAGCAGATCGTAGAGCAGCAACTCGGGAGTGGCCCGGCCGCCGCTCCCGCCGCGTCCCCGGCGCCCCGGGCCGCCTCCGGCAACAATCTGCCGGCCGGTCTTCGCGGTGCCGCATCGGCGCCCCATCCACCAGCGGCGCCGAGATCCGGGCGAGCGCCCATGGCCGCGACCCAGATTCTGGGACTCAGCGGTGCCGCGGCGCTGGTCCTCGCCGCGATCTACTTCGTCCGCCTTGCCATCGATGCGGGCTGGCTGACCCCGGAGCGTCAGGTGGGGCTCGCCGCGCTGTTCGGTGTGGGCCTGATATGGGTCGGGTTCATGCTGAGGAACGCGAGCCGCAGCTATGCGTCGCTCCTCCCGGCGGCCGGCATCGTCATTCTCTTCGTTACCGTGTTTGGCGCACACGTCTACTACGCGCTCATCGACGCGCCCCTCGCGACGGGCTGCATCGCGGTAGTCTGCATCGTCGCGTTGTGGCTTGGGCGAGTGTTCGAGACGAACCTGTACGTGCTGTTCGCCGTTATCGGGGCCTACCTGACGCCCTTCCTGCTGCCGGTCTGGCACGCGAACCTCATCGACCTGCTCATCTACTTCTCCGCGTGGAGCCTGCTCTTCTGCGGCTATGCCATCTGGATTGGCGGCCGTTCGAGCTATCTGCTCGCCATGTATCTCGCGCTCATCGGCTTCGATCTGATCTGGCGGGCGAAGGCGGAGTCCCAGTGGATGACCACGGCGATCTTCCAGGCGGTACAGTTTTTCATATTCGCGTTCGCGGCGGTGATCTACTCCATCCGGCACAATGCACCGATGACCAGAGACCAGGCGTTCGCACATGCGCCGGGCCTGCTCATCTTCTACGTGGTGGAGTACTTCATACTCGGCACCTACGTTCCAGAATGGGCGCCCTGGATCGCGATCGCGAGCGTCGCGGTGCTGGTGGCCGCGTACTGGATGGCCAGGTCCTTCCTGAACAAACCATCGGAGGCCGGCGCCATGCTGGTCACGGGCTACGCCGCGCTCGTCCTGTTTCACGCCGTGTACATCGATCTCATTCCTTTCAAGTGGGCGCCCTGGTTCGCTCTCGCCATGTTGGTCGGGCTCGGCGCCATCGCCGCCATGGGCGGTGCGCTCAGGCGCGGCATGATTCCCTTCGCCGCCGTCATAGGACTCATGGTCGCCGTGACCTTCTTGCAGTTCGTTACCGGCTACGAGATCCGCGACGTGCCGGGGGCGGCGTTGCTGAGCCTGCTGTTCGCCGCGGCCCTCTACTTCGGCTACGCGATGATCTCCGCCGAGGAAGCCTTTGGCTGGATTCGGGTGCCCCTGCTCTACGCGGCACACATCGCGGCGATGTTGACCGTCTTCCGCGTCGTGGATGCGAGCCTCATGGTCTCGGTCTTCTGGGGCATGATCGCCATCGGCAGCCTGTTGGTCGCTCTCGTCCTGCGCGACAGAATCCTCGGCCAATCGTCGCTGCTCATCTTCGCGCTCTCCGGCATGAA
>CBDTYP010000106.1:0-9534 GCA_965364645.1 uncultured Gammaproteobacteria bacterium
CCGTAGGCCTCGGGAGACAGGCACTGGGAGCCCACATGGAAGGAGAGACCGGGCCGCAGACCCTCGTCCTGCACCTTGCGCAGCAGCTCGGCGGCGAGGTCCGGCTCCGCGCCGAACTTCGCGGACAGGTTGTAGAGCGCCTGCACCTCCGGGGTCTTCAGCCGCACGACGATGCTCACGCCCTCGCCGCCGGTGGCGTCGAGGACCTTGTCGAGCTCCGCGGGGTGGTCGACGACAAAGCACTTCACGCCGTAGGCGTTGTAGGCCATGGCGATGACGGCGCGGCTCTTCACCGGGTGCATGAAGTACGCGGAGGCGTCGCGGAACGCTTCACGCACCTGGGCGATCTCCGGCAGCGAGGCGGTATCGAAGTGATGGATGCCCGCATCGTAGAGGGCCGCCAGCACCCGGGGATGGGGGTTGCACTTGACCGCGTACAGCACCCGTCCCGGGAAGTCCTTCAGGAAGCGGCGGGCCGAACGCTCGAGGGCCCGTGGCGCGAGACAGTACACGGGATAGCTGGGCGTCAGCGCCTCCGCGACGGCTCTCGCGTCGGCGTAGATCTTCTGTTTGAGGGGCTGCACACAGGCCATGGAATCGACGCGTCCGGAGCTCAAAATAGGAAACTGGGCAATATGACTATATCGGGACCCGCGGGTCGGCCCTTGAGGGCAGCCACCGTCACGCGGGCCGGCAACGCTGGTACTGCTTAGGATAGGCCACGTCGGCCCCGAGTTCCGCCGCCGCGTGCCAGCCCCAGCGAGGGTCGTAGAGCATACCCCGGGCGAGAGCCACCAGATCAGCCTGACCGTCGGCGACGATGGCCTCGGCCTGGCGGGGCTCCGTGATGAGGCCCACGGCCATGGTGGTCAGGCCAGTTTCCCGGCGAATCTGCTCTGCGAAGGGCACCTGGTAACCGGGCCCGAGCGGGATCTTCTCGCCGGCGGCGATGCCACCGCTGGAGACGTCGATCCAGTCGCAGCCGCGCTCGGCGAGAAGCCGGCCGAAGACGACGCTGTCTTCGATGCCCCAGCCCCCGTCCAGGTAGTCGGTCGCGGAGATGCGGATCCCGAGAGGCTTGTCGTCCGGCCACTCGGCCCGCACGGCGTCGAACACCTCCAGGGGAAAACGCAGGCGGTTCTCCAGCGACCCTCCGTACTCGTCCTCGCGACGGTTACAGATGGGGGACATGAACTGATGCAGCAGGTAGCCATGGGCGCCATGGAGCTCGATGGCGTCGAAGCCGATGCGGTGGGCGCGGCGGGCGCCAGCCACGAATGCTTCCACGACGCCGGCGATGGCACCCGCGTCGAGCGCTGCGGGCATGGGCATACCGTCGCCCGCCGCTATGGCGGAGGCCGACACGGTCTGCCAGCCGCCCTCCTCCGGAGTTAGTGTCCTGCGTCCCTCCCAGGGCGGCAGCGTGGAGGCCTTCCTGCCGGCGTGTCCCAGCTGCACCGCGAACTTGGCTTCGCTGTGGCGGCGGCAGAACGCGAGCACCCGGGCAAGCGCCTGCTCGTTCTCGTCACTGTAGAGGCCGAGACAGTAGGGCGAGATGCGCGCCCGGGCCTCGACGTTGGTCATCTCCACGATCACGAGCCCCGCGCCGGAAACGGCAAGCTGGCCGAGATGCATCAGATGCCAATCCCCGGCACTGCCGTCCTCCGAGGAGTACTGGCACATGGGCGAAACGACGATGCGGTTGTCGAGCCGCATGCCGCGAAGATCGATGGATGAAAAGAGCTTGCTCGACATCGGACGTGTTGACCTCCTGTAGGAGCGAGCTTGCTCGCGAATGAGGCCTAATTCGCGAGCAAGCTCGCTCCTACAAAGATCTCGCGGTTAAAATGAGGCAGCAATCATCCCGTCAGTCCGGCATCAAAGCAAGGAACACATGGATCTTCCCCGCTCCGTACGCATCGTCGAGGTCGGCCCACGGGATGGGCTGCAGAACGAGCAGGCCGCCGTGCCTACGGAGACCAAGATTGCCTTCATCGATCGCCTTTCGGAAACGGGTCTGAAGGCCATCGAGGCCACCGCCTTTGTCTCGCCGAAATGGGTTCCCCAGATGGCGGACAACGCCGAGGTCATGGCCCGGATCAATAAGAAGGAGGGGGTCAGCTATCCGGTGCTGGTGCCGAACATGAAGGGATTCGATGCGGCGCTGGCCGCCGGCGCGACCGAAATCGCGGTATTCGCCGCCGCCTCCGAGACCTTCTCTCAGAAGAACATCAACTGCGGCATCGCCGAGAGCCTCGCGCGCTTTCGCCCGGTGGCGGACGCCGCGAAGGAGAACGGCGTCCGCGTGCGTGGCTACATCTCCTGCGTCCTCGGCTGCCCCTACGAGGGTGACCTCGCGCCCCGGGCGACGGCGGACGTGGCCGCGTCCCTGCTCGCCATGGGTTGTTACGAGATCTCGCTGGGCGACACCATCGGCACCGGCACGCCCGGGCGCGCCCAGGCCATGGTCGATGCGGTCGCCGACGAGGTGCCCCGGGAGTGCCTCGCCGGACACTTCCACGACACCTACGGGCAGGCGCTCGCGAACATCCTCGCCTGCATGGAGCGTGGCATCGCCGTCTTCGACAGCTCCGTCGCGGGCCTCGGCGGTTGTCCCTACGCCCGCGGCGCGTCGGGCAACGTCGCCACCGAGGACGTGCTCTACATGCTCGCGGGACTCGGCGTCGAGACCGGAGTCGATCTGGATGGCGTCATAGACGCCGGCCGCTACATCAGCGACGCTCTCGGCCGGCGGCCGGCCTCGAAAGTTTCACTGGCGAAGCGGCACTGACCGATACCCAGGTCACGTGCCTCCGCGAGGAGAACTGGATTTCGGGCTTCGCTCCGCTCAGTCCAACCTACGGGAGGGCGGGATCGCGCGCGTCGCCGTGGACGGCGAATACCCGTGTGGCCTCGGCTTTGCCCGATAGCTCGAAGGTTCCAATGTCCTCGGCCCGGGCGTCTCCGGGCAGCTGCAAGCGCGCGAGCAGCGCCGCGGAGACTACGACATTCCGTTCAACTTTCTTCGCCAGCCCGCGCAGGCGCGCGGTGGTGTTGATGGTATCGCCGAAATAGACGATCTCTCGGCGCTCGTCGCCGATCTCGCTTACCACGATGGGTCCACCGTGGAGCGCCGCGCGCACCCGCGGCGCCTCACCGTACGCCCTGCGGTAACGCTCCGCGTTCGCCCGAACGATTGCCTCGATCTTCAACGCGCACTTCACGCAACGGGCGTCCTTGATGCCGCGCGCCAACGGCCACGTGACCACCAGTTCGTCGGCGATGTAACGGTGTGTCTCACCGCCGAAGTCTTGAACGGCTTCGTCCATGTCGAAGAACGCGGCTGCTATGATGGATTGCGCGCGAACGTCGCCGAGGCGCTTCGAGAGGCCCCTGGCGTCGATGAAGTCCACGAACATGAAGACGTGCTCTTCGCGCAGGGGTCGATGGTAGCGGCCGAGCAGAAAGTTGAGCAGAACGCGTGTGCCGACCAGGCTGTGAATGCGCACCGCGAAGTTGATGAATGTGGCCACCAGCAGCGCGAAGATGACGTCCTGCTTGAATCCGGTCTCCAGGTACCACTTGGGGATCGCACCGAAGTTGAGAATTGCCGGCGCGATGAGCAGGAGTCCCGCGAAGATGCTCGCGAACCAGACACAAGCCGAGACGAGCGTCAGTCCCCATAGAGGCAGGCGGCGCAGGGGCGCGCCGACATGCCCCCGCATGACGAAAACCTCGTATGCCAGGATGGGAGCGACGATCACCGCGCCCGTCACCGCACCATAGATCGCGTTACCGTCCACGAGCACCGAGTAGGCGGATGCCAGCAGCGCCGCCCCGATGCTCGCGACGAGGCATATAGTGATGGCGGTCCTCAGGCGCGAGTTCATCACCATCTTCCTTTCAACCCACGCCCGATCGCGACAGCGCACAGGCGTCGACAGTGGCCCCGTCCGCGAACAGCTCCAGTGGGCCGAGGGAGCTGGAGTCGAAGGGCTCGCCGGTGGCCAGACGACTGAGGAGATCCGCGCTGACGAGGAAGTCCCGGTCGACCCGCTTGCACGCAGCCTGCAGGGCTACCGCGATGCTGACCGTTTCTCCGAAGTAGACGATGGCGCGGCGGGAATCACCAACCTCTCCGATGACGACCGGACCGCCGTGCATGCCGATGCGAAATCGCGGCACCACGCCGAACTCCCGCCGGTACTCCTCGCTGCGCGCCTCCAGGAGGTTCTGCACGTCGACGACACAACGCAGGCATCGCGAATCCTGAGTCGCCTTGGACATGGGCCAGCTCACCACGATCTCGTCGCCGATGTAGCGATAGGTCTCGCCGCCGTGTTCCGCGATGGGCCGGGCGATGTCGAAGAAGAAACGGCCTATGAGCGCCTGGATCTTCACATCGCCGAACTCCTCGGAGAGCCGGGTAGAGTCCGCGATGTCGAGGAACATGAAGACCCGATCTTCACGGACCGGCCGGTGGTAACGGCCGATGAGAAACGAGAACAGAATCTTCGTGCCGATCAGGCTCTGAATCCGCAGGAAGAACGTCGAGAGAAAGGCGAGCGCGAGGGCGAAGATCATCCCTTTGACGTCGCGGGCATCGAAAACATATCCCGTCATGTCGATGCCGAGCAGGAAGGGCGACGAGACGTAGATACCGAAATAGATGAGCAGAGCCCACGCGATCGTCGCGAACGCGACGAAGACGAGCAGCGGCAGACGCCGCAGCCGCGCGCCCATCGGCGACTGGACGAAGAAGAGCTCGAAGGCCGAAAGGAGGAGACCGATGTGGAAACCCGCCACCAGGCCGAGGCGCGGCTGCCCTCCCGTAATGAAGGAGTAGCCGGCGCCGAGCGCGGTGGTCGCCACGGCTACCCCCAGGCAGGCGAGGAGCTTGTTGGTGGTGCGGGGAGAGATCGCCATGGCGGGATTCTGCCCTGGATTCTGTCCTGGGTGTTACCGGTCAGGACAGACGTGATCGCGGATCCGCAGGCCCCTTCAGCTCCACGGTGTTGCCATCGGGATCCTGGATGTAGATCGACGGACCCGTACCTTCGGCGCCGTAGCGTTGCTCGGTAGGGCCCGGGTCGATGCCGCAGGACCCCAGGTGCTCGCGGATCGCGGCCTCTTCGAAAGGTTCGACGCGCAGGCAGAAGTGGTCGAGGTTGCGGCCCTCCCTGCCTGGCGCGGCGCCGCCCTTTCGGCCAATCTCGCCGTCCACGGGCACCAGATCGACGATGGAGTTCCCGGCACGAAGCTGAATGAGCCCAACGGTATCCAGGCGCCGCTCGACGGTCATGCCGAGGACGTCGGTATAAAACGCGATCATTTCCTCCGGGCGCTCCGTGCGCAGCACCAGGTGGTCGATGTCGCGAATTCGAATCATGGGGTGCGCATTCAGTCGGCGCGGACCTTCACGAAGGATCCGGGAGCATCCTCGATGACCTTCAGGTCGCCCTCGCCGGGCACCCGCGCGGGGACTTTCTTGCCGTTGTAGCGCTGCACCCACTTCTTCCAGTCGAGCCACCAGGAACCCTCGTGGGATTCGGCCCCCGCGAACCACTCGTCGCAGTCCGCTGGGAGCGCTTCGTTCGTCCAGTAGCCGTACTTCTTCGCCGAGGGCGGATTGACGATACCGGCGATGTGGCCGGACATGCCGAGCACGAAGCGCACCGGACCGGAGAGCAGCTGGGTACCCGCATAGGTGGACTTCCACGGAGCGATGTGGTCTTCCTTCGTGGAGATGAAGTAGGCCGGCGTCTTGACCTTCTTCAGATCGATGCCAACACCATCGAAGCTGATGCCGTTCGGCTTGCACAGCAGATTCTTCTCGTAGAAGTTGTGCAGATAGGAGCTGTGCATCCTGCTCGGCATGCGTGTCGAGTCGGAGTTCCAGTACAGCAGGTCGAAGGGGAAGGGATCCTTTCCCATGAGATAGTTGTTGACGACGAAGCCCCAGATGAGATCGTTGGCGCGCAACAGGTTGAACGCCTCCGCCATCGCGGAGCCTTCGAAGTAGCCGGTCTGCTCCATCTGCTCGTCCATCCTGGCGAGCTGCTCCTCGTCGATGAACACGCCGAGCTCACCCGGCTCGGAGAAGTCCGTCATGCTGACGAAGAAGGTGGCCGCCTTCACCCGTGTGTCGCCCTTCTCTGCCATGTAGGCCAGCATGCTCGCGAGCAGTGACCCGCCGAGGCAGTAGCCGATGACCTTGCACTCGCGCTCGCCGGTGGCCTGCTCGATGGCATCCAGGGCCGCCATCGGGCCCTCGAACATGTAGTCCTCGAAGTCCTTGTGGGCGAGGCTCTCGTCGGGATTGACCCAGGAGATGACGAAGACGGTGTGTCCCTGGTCGACGGCCCACTTTATAAAGGAGTTCTTGGGACGGAGATCGAGTATGTAGTACTTGTTGATCCAGGGCGGGATGATCAGGAGCGGGCGCTTGTACACGGTCTCCGTACTCGGCGTGTATTGCAGGAGCTGCATCAGCTCATTCTGGTAGATCACTTTGCCGGGGGTCACCGCGACGTTCTCCCCGAGCTCGAAGCGATCGAGATCCGTCATCTTGACCCGCAGCGTGCCCTTGCCGCGCTCGAGGTCCTCGAGAAGGTTGCTCAACCCCTCGAGAAGATTCTCGCCGCCGGTTTCCACGGTGCGGCGCAGGACTTCCGGGTTGCTCATGGCGAAGTTGGTGGGCGCCACGGCGTCGATGTACTGGCGGGTATAGAAGTCCACCTTCTCCGCCGTATGCCGATCGAGACCCTCCGTGTCGCGCACGCATTCGTACAGATACTTCGACGCGAGTAGATAGGACTGCTTGATGTAGTCGAAGACCGGATTCTCGTTCCACTCCGCGTCCTTGAAACGCCGATCGCCCTTCGCCGGCTCGATCACCGGCTCGCTCTCCTCGCCCATCATGCGCTGGAGATTCGCCTGCCAGAGATTCGTGTACTCCTGCCAGAGCGCGATCTGGGTCTCCATGACCCGGGCCGGGTCCTCCATCATCTTCTCCATGAGAGTCTGGAAGCTGCGGGCCATGTCTGCCGGGTCCATCACATGGTACTGATCCGCGCCGTCGTGCTTCTGCCGTTCGACGAAATCCTCCACCAGGCGCCGGCTCTGCTCGGCGATCCGGGTGACGGTCTCGCCGACCTTGGCGGGATCGGGCATGTTCAGCTCGGCGACGTCACGCTCGCTCATGGTGCTTCCTCGCGGGTCTCGGGTTATGCTGCAGCGCAGCAATCGTGAAAGATAACCCCATCGGGCCCTCCGCGCAAGGTCAGGCCCGGTCGGCGTCCGGGGGCGGGATGGAGTAGGTGCCGGTCACGTGGGCCACCAGGTCCTCGTCGTCGCCGCCGTGGAGATACACCTCCCCCACGGCCAGGCGCTTGCCCAGCTTGAGGATCCGGGCCCTGGCCACCACCGGGCCCGGAGTCGGCCGGCGCAGGAAATTGATGCTCAGGTTCGTGGTGACGGCCAGGTCCACCCTGCCGATGAGACTCAGCACGCCCCCGTAGAGAGCTAAATCCGCCGCCGTCATGAGCACCGGACCGGCGATGGTGCCGCCGGGACGGATGAACTCGTCCCGGTAGGGGACGCGGATAGTGACCTCCCCCGGGAGCACCGACACCACCTCCAGGGCCAGCAGTCCCGCCATGGGCACCTTGTCCCGGACCATCTCCGCGAATTCCTCGGCGCTCACCTTCGCTTCGCTCACGCGCACTCCCTGTTCCATGACCCCGCGACCAAGGTTGCAATGATGCATCGGGGATGTTTCATTGCAAGTTTGACCAGACCCACGGAGAGGACCCTATGAGCACCCCCGCCGCCCGGATGGGCGACAACGACGTGCTGCTGCGCGAGGATGCGGGCGGTATCTGCACCCTGACCCTCAATCGCCCCCACTATTACAACGCGTTGTCCGAGGAGCTCATCGAAGCGTTGCAGACGAATCTCGATGCCATCGCCGCCGATCCGGCCGTGCGGGTGGTCGTCATCGCCGGAGCCGGACGCGGATTCTGTGCCGGTCACGACCTGAAAGAGATGAACGCGCAGACCGAGCAGGGCTATTTCGAGGACCTCTTCGCCCGCTGCAACCGGATGATGCTGAGCATCATCGGGTTGCCCCAGCCCGTCATCGCCAAGGTCCACGGCCTCGCCACCGCCAACGGCTGCCAGCTGGTGTCCATCTGCGACCTCGCCGTAGCCGCCGACACCGCGCAGTTCGCGCTCTGCGGCGTGCGGCTGGGGCTCTTCTGCAGCACGCCCAGCGTCGGCGTCAGCCGCAACATACTGCGAAAGCGCGCCTTCGAGATGCTGGTCACGGGGGACTTCTCCGACGCAGACACCGCCTTGCGCGACGGGCTCATCAACCGAGCGGTCCCCGAGGCGGAGCTGGACGCCGAGGTCGTCCGCCTCGCCGAGCGCATTGTCGCCAATCCCGCGATCGCCATCGGCGCAGGCAAGAAGATGTTCTATCGTCAGCTTGAGCTCGATCTCGAGACCGCCTACGACTACGCCGGCAAGGTGATGGCGGAGAACGTGATGGCGAAGGACACGCGGGAAGGGATCTCCGCTTTCCTGGAGAAGCGCGAGCCCGCCTGGCGGAAGAAGTAGCCGCCTGGAGAGCTACTCGTCTCTGCTGCGCTGGACGCCCATGGGCATGCCGGCGATCCGCTCCATCTCGCCGCGGGAGAACATCTTCGGATCGGCGAGATAGTCCAACAGCATATCCGTCGTATTCGATCCCCAGAACAACTCGCCCCCCACGGCGAAGGTCGGCACCCCGAACACGCCGCGGTCCACGGCCTCCTCGGTGTTCTGCCGCAGCGCGTCCTTGACCTCTGGCCGCGACACCAACCCGTCGGGGTCGTCCACCTCCAGCCGGGCGGCCAGCGCGCGCCACTCGGCGTCGTCCTGAACGTCCCGGCCCTCGGCGAAGATGAACTCGTAGATGGCACCGATCACCGCCGGTTCGGTACCGAGCGCGATACTCAGACGCAGGGAGCGCAGCGGATTGAAGGGATGCACGGACGGGAAACGGAAGGGTACGCCAGCCCGGTCCGCCCGCCACTGGCACTCGCGATAGGTCTGCAGGCGCTTCTCCGGAATCTCCGCCGGACCCTTCTGACCCCAGTGCTTGAGAAGACCCGCGAACAGGACCGGGCGATAGCGGATGTCCAGGGAATCCGGCAGGCGCTTGAAGTCCATGAGCTGCAGATACGCGTAGGGCGAGATGAAGTCGAAATACCAGTCCGCTTGCATCGGATGCTCCCCTGTTCGGGCCGGATCAGGGCGGAATCCGGGCCCCGGATACGATTGAAACAAAAAACCGCGCCGCCGACATCCACCGGAAACGTGCGCAGCGGAAAATCTTCAGCCAGTAGCCGGCTTCCCCCCGCCGGCTGCCCCGAGAGAAACGAGGAAAAGACAGATGGCTACGAAGAATGCACGGGAGACATCAGCCGATCGCTGGTCGTCGTGGCGCCGCGCCGCCACTGTGTCGGTTACCCCCGCCGGCACACGCCTGTA
>CBDTYP010000107.1:0-9389 GCA_965364645.1 uncultured Gammaproteobacteria bacterium
CCGCCGCCCAGCTCGAGCGCTTCGTCGCTGCGCTCTCCTACGTCGCCAACGAGTGTGGCGAGGACATCGACAAGTTCTGCGCGAACGTGGAGATGGGCGAAGGTCGGATCGTGGCCTGCCTCGACTCCCAGGGCACCAAGATCCAGCAGCGCTGCGACACGGCACTGAAGGACGTGGGGCTCAGGTAGCCACACTCGCGATTCCCGCCTCCTGGCGCCCCCCGGGATTTGATTCCATCCTCCCGGGGGGCGACCATGTCGTTTTCGACGGCAGGGGGAGAATGCCTTGAGTGCGGCGGTTTTCGACATGATCGCGAAGCTGGTCGGCTTCGCCACGGTTTCCCGGGATTCCAACCTCGAGCTGATCGAGTACGTCAGCGCCTATCTGGCGGAGCACGGCGTGGAGAGCCGTCTCGTGCCCAACGCGGGCGACACCAAGGCGAACCTCTTCGCCACGGTCGGGCCGAACGTGGAGGGCGGCGTCGTCCTCTCAGGTCACACGGACGTCGTGCCAGTGGACGGCCAGCCCTGGGACAGCGACCCTTTCACGGTGACCGAGAAGGGCGACCGCCTCTACGGCCGCGGCACCGCGGACATGAAGAGCTTCTACGCTATCGCGCTCGCGCTCGTGCCGCAGATGCTCGAGCGGGGCCTCGCGCGTCCGATTCACTTCGCGCTCTCTTACGACGAGGAGGTCGGCTGCCTCGGCGCCCCGGCGATGATCGAGCGCATCGCCGCCGAGCTGCCGACGCCCCGTGCCGTGGTAGTGGGCGAGCCCACGGACATGCGCATCGTCACTGCCCACAAGAGCATCACCGGCGGCGAGACCAGGGTCACAGGCCACGAGGCCCATTCCAGTCAGCCCCATCGCGGGGTGAGCGCCGTGATGACCGCGGCGCGTCTCATCACGTTTCTCGAAGACATGGCGCGGGAGAACGCCGCCGGCCCGCCCTCGGAGACGCCCTTCGAGACGCCGTACTCCACCATCCACGTAGGCACGGTCCGCGGCGGCACGGCGACCAACATCATCAGCCGGGAGTGCCGCTTCGGCTGGGACATGCGCTGCGTCCCGGAAGACGATGTCCAGACTTTTCTCGATCGTTTTGATCGCTACTGCCGCGAGGAGATGCTGCCCGCCATGCGCGAGACCGCACCGGAGGCGGATATCGTCACCACCGTCGGAAGCTCGGTTCCGGGACTGCAGCCCGAGGACGACGGCGAGGCCGAGGCGCTGGTGCGTCTTCTTACCGGCGACAACGCCCGCGGGGCCGTTGCCTACGCGGCGGAGGCCGGGCAGTTCCAACGGGCCGGGTTCTCCACAGTGCTGTGCGGGCCCGGATCCATCGACCAGGCCCACCAGCCCAACGAATACATCGAGAAGTCCCAGATACAGGCCTGCATCGATTTCATGCACCGCCTCATCGACATGCAGGCGAGCGGAGAGCCGGCCACGGGTCGATGAATCTTCGCCAGCTGCGCTACATCTCCGAGGTCGCCAGGCATAACCTGAACGTGTCCGCCACCGCTGACGCGCTGTTCACTTCCCAGCCGGGGGTGAGCAAGCAGATCCGCCAGCTGGAAGACGAGCTGGGGGTGCAGATCTTCGAGCGCTCCGGCCGGCAGCTCGTCCGCATCACGCCGGCGGGCCAGGCCATCATCGAGCTCGCCGACCGTGCGCTCATCGAGGTGGATATGCTCAAGCAGGCCGCTCAGGAGCACAGTGATCCATCCCTCGGCGAGCTCTCCCTGGCGGCGACACACACCGTGGCCCGCTATGCGTTTCCGCCGGTTATCGAGAAACTCGCGAGCAGATATCCCCGCGTGCACATACACACCCACATGGGGACGCCGCTGCAGATCGCCGAGCTCGTCGCCCACGGCAAGGTGGACTTCGGGATCGCCACCGAGGCGATGGAGCACTTCGAGGATCTGGTCGCGATACCCTGCTACCGTTGGCGGCGATCTTTCCTGGTGCCGCCGGGACACCCCCTGTTGGACGTGAAGCCCCTGACCCTGGCCGCCGTCGCCGAGTACCCCCTCGTCACCTACGTGTTCGGCTTCGATCAGGGCTCGCCCCTCGAGACCGCGTTCCGGCGCAAAGGGTTGAGTCCCGAGGTGGCGATCACCGCCACCGACGCGGACATCATCAAGACCTATGTGGCCATGGGGCTCGGCGTCGGCATCGTCGCGACGCTTGCCCACGAAGCCGACGAGAACTCCGGCCTCGAGGCCATCGACGCCAGCGATCTCCTGGAGATCAGCACGGCCCGGGTGGTCTTTCGCCGTGGCCTCTTCTTCCGCGGCTTCATGTACGAATTCCTCGAGCTCTTCGCGCCGCACCTGACCCGCGAGCTCATCGAGTCGGCGCTCTCCGTACGATCGCGATCCGCCATGGACCCGCTGCTGGTCGACGTCGACCTGCCGCTGCTCTGACACGATGGCAGTCGATACGGATGCACCGCGGGCGGCCGGCAACGGGAAAGTCATCACGCTCATCAGCACCGGGCATTTCCTCAGTCACTTCTACATCCTGCTGCTGCCGCCGTTGTTCCCGGTGCTGCGCGACGTCTACGGGGTCGGGTTCACCGAGCTCGGCATCGCCATCACCGCGTTCAGCCTGACGACCGGGATCACCCAGGCGCCCATCGGATTCCTCGTCGATCGCTACGGTGCGCGCGGCATCCTCATTGCCGGCGTCGCGGTGGAATCGGTGGCCATCGCTCTTATCGGCGTCTTCCCGGTCTACTCGGCGCTGGTCGCGCTTCTCATGCTCGCGGGCCTCGCCAACGCGGTCTACCATCCCGCCGATTACGCGATCTTGAACGCTTCGGTGGCGAAGGAGCGCATGGGCCGCGCCTTCTCCATCCATACCTTCGCGGGCTACCTCGGCGCGGCCCTCGCGCCGGTCACCATGATCGCGCTCATGAACTGGACGGACTGGCGGACCGCGCTGATCATCTGCGGCCTCGTCGGTGTCGTCGTGGCGGTGATCATGGCGTTGAACTCCGGGGTGCTTCGCGACGCGACGTCCATGCGTCTCGACGGGGACGCGGGCGACGCCGGATCCCATCACAGCGGGCTGCGCCTGCTCTTCAGCATGCCCATCCTCATGGGACTCCTGTTCTTCACCGGAATCTCCCTGGCGGGACACGGAATCAGTGACTTCAGCGTGTCCGCTCTGCATCTCATCTACGACGCGCCCCTGGTCGAAGCGAGCGTGGTGCTCTCGGCGTTCCTGTTCGCTGGTCCTGTCGGTGTTCTGCTGGGTGGGTATGTCGCGGACCGTACGCCCCATCACGATCGCTTCGCCGCGCTTTGCTTCGTCGTCATGGCCTTGATGATCTTCACGGTTGCCGCGATGGATCTCTCCCTTCATACCATCGCCGTGCTCTTCGCCGTCGCGGGGCTCTTCAACGGTCTTGTCGCGCCCTCCCGTGACATGATGATCCGGGCCGTAACGCCGCCGGGTGAGATGGGTAAGGTCTTCGGCTTCGTCTCCATCGGCTACAACATCGGCGGAATCGCGGGACCAGTCATGTTCGGTTATCTCCTGGACCATGCCGATCCAGGCCTGCTCTTCTGGGTCGTGGGCGCCATCAGTCTCACCACTGTCGGAACGGTCCTCGCGACCGGCCGCCATGGCCGCGCCGCTCCCCGGCCGGTGATGCAACAAACTTGAACTCCACGAGGAACATGTAATGACAATGAATATCGCCATGCTCGGAACCGGCCGCATCGCCGACGGACAGCTCGCGCCCGCAGTCGCCGCGGTGGACGGGGTGCAGCTGTGGAGCGTGCTGAGCCGCGACGCCGGGCGCGGCCGTGAATTCGCGGAGCGGCACGGTGCGGCCGCCGCGGTCCCCGTGCACACGGATCTCGATAGCGTGCTGGCGGACGACGACCTGGACGCCGTGCTCATCGCGAGTCCCGACAAGCTCCACGCCTCCCAATGCATAGCGGCCGCCCGGGCCGGCAAGCACGTGCTCACCGAGAAACCCATGGCGACCGACGTCGCGGAGGGCGAGGCCATGGTGGAGGCTTGCGACAAGGCCGGCGTCGTTCTGGCAGTCGCCTATCACATGCGCTGGCACGCGGGGCACCGGAAGCTCGCCGCGGCTGTGCACGCCGGGAGGCTCGGAACCATCCGTCACATGCGCGCCCAGTGGAGCTTCCTCGCCGACAGCGACGAGAACTGGCGGGCGTCCCCGGAGGTCGGCCGCTGGTGGGGACTCGCCGGGGTCGGCACCCATTGCCTGGATCAGGTGCGCTGGTTCATGGGGCCCAGCTGCGGGGAGATCGTGGTTCAGGAGAACCTCATCGCCCGCGAGGTGTGGAAGGGGCCCCACGACGAGACAGCGCTGGTGAGTCTCGGCTTCGAATCGGGCGCGACGGCCGAGATATGCACGTCGATTCTGTTCAACGCGCCAAAGCGCATGGAGGTGTTCGGCAGCGACGACTATGCCATCTGCGACGATACCCTCGGCCCCCACGGCGGCGGCGCCATCAGCATCGGCGGTGAAGCGATGGATTACGACGTGGTCAATCCGTACGCGGGTGAGGTCGCCGACTTCGTCGCCGCGGTAGCGGAGGGACGGGCTCCCGAGGTCGACGGGCACGAGGGCGTGCGCAACGTGGCGACCCTGGTGGCGGCGGTCGCCTGACGATGTCCGGGACATATACGGGCGGCTGCCACTGCGGGGCGATCGGCTGGGAGTATCGGACCGACATCGATCCCGACCAATGGATCGTCCGATCCTGTCAGTGTTCCTTCTGCCGAACCCACGGTACACGCTGCACGTCGGACCCGGCCGGGCGCGTCGACATCCGCGGCCACGAGGCGGGCGATCTGGTGCGCTATCGTTTCGGACTCGGGACGGCGGACTTCCTCGTCTGCGGGAAATGCGGCGTGTACATCGGGGCGATGGTGGAGAGCCCCGACGGCGCCTTCGCGACGCTGAACCTGAATGCGCTGGAATCTCCCGTGGGCGTCCAGTGGGACGCGGTGCCGGTTTCCTACGACGACGAAGGGAGCGAGGGCAGGGTCGCCAGGCGTGTCGAGCGCTGGACGCCCGTCAGCTCCGTTACCTGAGAGCGGCAAGATCATCGCCCACTTTCGCACTACGCAACGGATCCTTCGTTAGCATTGCGCACGCCGCGCTTCATGCCCGGCCTGTTTCCCATGATGCTGCTCATGGGGATCTACCTGGTCGTCGTGCAGATCAACCGCAGCGGCGGCGCGGTCATGGCGACGGAGCTGATGGCGTCCCGGGGCTACCGGCCGGCGGAGGTCGGCGCGATCATCGGCAGCATGTTCCTGGCATCGGCGGTGGTGCAGCTCCCCGCCGGAGTCCTCTACGATCGCTACGGCCCGCGGGTGATGCTGAGCACTCTGAACGTCATAGCCGTCGCGGGCCTGGTGCTCTTCGCATACGCCGCGACGGTTCCGGGCCTCACGCTCGCACGCACGCTGATCGGGCTCGGCCATGGCACGGTGATCGCCGGCATCTACCTGCTCGCCGTCGCGTGGGTGCCGGCGGACCGGGTCGCGACGGTGGCGGGCGCTGTTATCGGCATGGCCGGCGGCGTGGGGGCGCTGCTCTCGACCACACCGTTGGCGCTTATCCTCGGCAACTACGGCTTCACGGTTATGTTCACCGCGTTGGCCGTCCTGACCCTCGCGTTCAGCGCGGCGATCCTGCTCGTCGTCCGCGACCGGCCGGATACGCGGGAGGGGCGCGCCCCCCGCGCGGCGGAGGGCATATGGCAGAGCCTGCGGGGGCTCTGGGAGGTTGCCGTCGATCGCAACCTGACGCCCATCTACATCATGGGCAGCTGCTTCACGGCGCCCTTCCTCACCATCGGCGGACTCTGGGCCGGACCCTACCTCCGCGACGTCTACGGGATGACCGGCACCGAGTCGAGCTACGTGTTGTTCGCCATGATGCTCGCCCTCTATCTCGGCTACATGTCCTACGGTCCGCTCGATCGAATCTTCAACACGCGCAAGTGGGTCGTGCTGGGGGGAGTCGGCGCGATGCTGTTGTGTCTGCTGCCCCTGGTCGTGGTACCCGCAATGCCGCTGGCCGCCGCCGTTTCGCTCCTGGTCGCGTTTGCGTTCTGCTCTCCTTTCTATGTGACACTCGCCGCCCACTGCCGCGGTTTCGTGCCGATCCAGCGAGCCGGGCGCGCCCTGGCGTGTATCAACCTGACGGGGCTCGTGAGTGTCTTCATCCTGCAGGCGGCGGCGGGAGTCCTCGTCGAGCGGGCGGCCGGCGAGGGCGGAGACGGGGCTGCCGCCGGATACCGGCTCGTATTCGCCATGGTGGCCTGTGTTCTCGTCGCGGCGGCAGCGGTGTATACGCGGGTGCGGGACGTGCCGGTGCGGGACTCCGGCGTTACATAGTATATTGGCCGCCGATGAAGCTCCCGGCGGCACGCGGCGACAGGTTGCAGGATCTCGAGGCGGTCCAGGCCGAACTCGACCGGCTGGAGAAGCGGGACGCGGAGCTGCGGACGGCACTCGAAGCCGTCGAGCACGAATCCCGACGCTGCAACGACGCGCTGGAACGTGCCGGGTGGCGCTCGGGCAAAGCGGAGGCCCGCGGCGGGTTGCTGGCGGAGAGCCGCGCGGCAATCGTCGCGGATCGGCAGGCGCTCGGGGACACGCGACGAAAGCTCATCCGCACGCGAGAACGTCTGCAGGAAAAGGGGCACGATGACTGATACGTGGGCATTGGCGATGACGCTGTCGAAGCTGGAAGACGGCGCCTGCAAGATATTTCGGACCTCGGGAAAGCAGATCGCTCTGTTTCGGCGAGGAGATAGCATTCACGCCTGCAACAACCGTTGCCCCCACGAAGGCTATCCGCTGTCTGAGGGAGATCTCGACGGCGACTGCATACTCACCTGCAACTGGCACAACTGGAAGTTCAATCTCGATAGCGGAGAGAACCTCTACGGGGGCGATCGCCTGCGTGTCTATCCCGTCGAAGTTCGGGGCGATGAAGTCTGGGTCGATCTCGCCGAGCAGCCACTTGCCGCCCGGGTCGCCGAGATCATGCTGCGCCTGCGCGAGGCGTACGACGACAACGACTACCAGCGGATGGCGCGGGAGCTCGCGCGCCTCGTGCAGGTCGGCGCCGATCCCCTCGACGCGATCAGAAGCGCTATTCGCTGGTCCCACGACCGCATGGAGTTCGGCTGGACCCACGCCTACGCGGCTACGGCGGACTGGCTCGCCCTGTACTACGAGAATGGTGCTGAGAACGCGGGCGACGGGGAGAGTCAGCTCGTGTGCCTGTTGGAGAGCATCGCCCACATGGCCGACGACACGCTTCGGGAGGAGCGTTATCCCTACGCGAAGGAGGCATCCGCCTACGACGAAGATGCGTTCGTAGCCGCGATCGACAGGGAAGACGAGGCAGCCGCCATCGCCTGCATGCGGGGCGCGCTCGAGGCGAGGCTGCCGTTCGCCGACGTCGAGCGGGGTTTGAGCCGCGCGGCGCTCCTGCACTACAACGACTTCGGCCACTCCATCATCTATGTCACCAAGGCAGGCCTGCTCATCGACAGCCTGGGTCCGGACATCGCCGAGCCAATCCTGCTGTCGCTGACGCGGAGCCTCGTCTATTCGCGCCGAGAGGATCGCATCCCGGAGTTTCGACGCTATGCCGATACGCTCGAATCCTGGGGACGGGGTGACGGCGAAGATGGCCGGCCGGACATGCACGCCTGGCACAAGCTCGGTATCAACAAGGCGCTGGACCTGACCGCGCGTTTCAGCGCGGCCCCCGCCGGTGAGCTCCACGCGGCGCTCCTCGGGGCGGCCGCCGCCAACATGCTCGCCTTCGATCTCGAGCAACAGGAAAAGGTGAACATACCGATCTCGGACAACGTTGGATGGCTCGACTTCACTCACGGGATTACGTTCGCCAGCGCCGTGAGGTTGCAGTGCGAGAAGTTTCCGGAGCTTTGGCCGGCAGGCCTGCTGCAGATCGCCTGCTTCGTCGGCCGAAACGCTGCCTTCACCGTGCGCGAGCCGGATCTCGGGTCGTGGCGTGTCGACGACGCCGACGTGTTCTTCGCCCGGACTGTGGCCGCACTGCACGATCACAACTGTGACGAGTTCATCGTCTCCGCACACCTTCTCAAGACCGCCCTCGCGGCGCGGGCCGAGATCCGCGCCGGTGCTCCCGCCGAGGTGCGGGACCATCTCGCCGCCGCCATCAACCGCTTTCTTAACTCGCCCCTCAAACGCAAACAGGCTCGGCGTACCGCCCACCAGGCACTCAAGTTCGTCGCCCTGGACGGCTAGGACGCCATGGCCGGCAACTTGGCGTCGGATATCGTCACCATCGTCCGTCAGGAGAAGGCGTTCATCGTGAGTGTCGCGACGGCGGTGATATTCGCGGTATTCGGCGACCACTGGTTCGACGATCTGAGCCACCTCGGGGAGGTGGGCATCCTGTTCGTCTGGCTGTTCGCGGTCATCATGGGGTCCGCCTTCGCCGTCGTCCGCCACGCCGACTGCCTCGCGGTGCGCCTGGGCGAACCTTACGGGACGCTGATCCTCACGCTGGCGGTCATAAGCATCGAGGTCATGATGATCGCCGCGGTGATGGTCACGGGCGGCGAGACGCCGACGCTGGCGCGGGACACGATGTACGCGGTGATCATGATCGCGCTGAATGGCATGGTCGGTGTCACCTTGCTGCTGGGCGGCCTGCGTCATCGGGAGCAGCAGTACAACCTGCAGGGTGCGAACGCCTTTCTCGCCGTCATCGTGCCCCTGGCGTTCCTGGGCCTCGTGCTGCCGAACTACACCCAGTCGACGGACGACCCGTCATTTTCGACGCCCCAGGCGATATTCATGATCGTGCTCTCCATCGGCATCTACAGCGTGTTCCTCGGTATCCAGACGATCCGCCACCGCAGCCACTTTCTGCAGCCGCAGCTCGATCTCGAGGGCGGGGGCGAGACATCGAGCGACGAGCATGGCGGCCTCAATCTGCGCTCGATCCCTTACCACTCCGTCATGTTGCTCCTCTATCTCTTGCCGCTGATCGTGTTGGCGAAGAAGCTGGCCTTTCCCATCGACCACGGCATCGAGGTCCTCGGCTGGCCTCACGCCCTCGGCGGGTTCATCGTCGCGGTATTGATCCTCTCCCCGGAGGCGCTGGGCGCGGGGCGGGCCGCGCTGAGTAACCAGTTGCAGCGTTCCATCAACATCCTACTCGGCTCCGCGCTCGCGACCATCAGCCTCACGATTCCGGCGGTCCTGATGATCGGGTTGATTACCGGCAAGCACATCGTCCTCGGCCTGACCGGGGAAGAGACCGTGATGCTCATAGCGACGCTGCTTGTCAGCATCCTCACCTTCGCGAGCGGCAG
>CBDTYP010000108.1:0-9372 GCA_965364645.1 uncultured Gammaproteobacteria bacterium
CGGCAAAGGCCCGATACTGCATCCGGCAATACTTGAAAAATCTCCAGCATAGCGAGGCTCGCGATCTGGGTCGCCGCTTGCTGAATCAGTCGTTGCGTGACGCGGGCAGTTCTCTGCGCAAAATCAGCAAGACGAAAATGAACTCGGTGATACTGGCGGCGCGCGCCTCGTCTATGTCGGCCCGCGTCAGACCATGACCGCGTCGAACATCGTCCAGGGCCTCAACATGGCCATGGACGACATGCCCCCTTCCATATCCATCTGGAGGGCGAGACCCAAAAGGTAGATCCACGCGAGTAGCGTGACCGACGCGAGTCCGGCGGACACGACGATACGGTCGCGTTTCAGCAGCCGTTCGACGGCGTGATCGAGAGCCACGCCCATGCTCAGGCGTTCCGGTGCGGGGTGCTCTCCTTCTCGATGATACCGTTCGGTCCATAGCTCGCGAAGAAGATTGTCCCGTAACTGCCCTCGTGGCTCAGATCGACCTCTCCGCTGCTCCGAAGGTTCGCGCTCACCATTTCCCCCTCGCGAAACTCGAAGCCGTCACGCAACTTGATCGAGCAGCGGTGCGGCGCGCCGGTCACCGGATTCTTGATAGGTTCGACGGTCGCCTCGAGCACGCCGTCTACCTTGAAACTGCCCGTCGCGTTCTCGTAGTCCCAATCGAAATCGATGTCGGCGAAGACGGGATCCGGCTCGTTGGCTATGGTGGATGCGTATATCGCGAAGCCCGTCGTGGGCTCCTGGTCCTGCCCCCCGAGAATCGTGAACAGGGCATTGACCTGATCCTCTGTCGCCCGCTTGTCGACCACGCTCCACCATGTACCGTTACCCTCGTGCACGGGACCTGGCCAATGATACGCACCGGCGATGCGCAATCCGTCGAGGTTCACGTCTCCGTAGTGACCTTCTGTGATCTCGATCGCCATTACACCCTCGCAAGTCGGGTTCGTAGGTGGTGCATTGAACTCACAAGGACAACCATAGTCACAGCTGCAGGTGCCGATCTGCTTCGTTCTTATCATCCAATCTGTGTATGCCATTGAACTCCTCCTTCGTGGCGGATTATTCGAATCTCGCTCTGCCACAAGTCTCCATCCTACGCGGCTCATGTAACGACACCTAGTTCCGCTCAAGCGATGAGCAGCCGTAGGGGCGCCGATAGTTGTCCAACTCGGACATCGGCGCCCCAACGACTACGCCACTCCACCTTGATACTATGCAGCACTGGCCACTGGATGCTGCTCCTCATTCTTCTCGACAACCCGGGCGAATGCTCTGGCGGCTGTAAATGACGACCAGGCCAGGATTCGTACGAACCGCTCCTCGTCACCATTCTCGCCGATGACGTCCTTGACCATCTTGTCGGTGACGCGATAGGAGGCTTTTGCCAGGACTATGGCGAGGCGCGCTATCGCCGCATCGTGAGGCTCCAGATCTCGGACCGCCTCGTCGATCCAACGGTGATCGAGCGGCATCTTCTCTCCCTCCCAGTGACGCAGGGATTCGGTGACGGCTTCGCGCACCCGCGGCGAGATGACTTTCCGACCTTCCCGCTCCACCGCCGCCGTCCACCGAGACACCGCATCCGCAACCCGCGGATTCGGCCTCGCCCACTGCATGTCCGCGGGAAGGTCCGCGGGCGGCAGCAGATCCAGGGAGCGACCCGGAACCAGAGGTACACGACGGGTCACCTCCAGCTCCTTGCCGAACAGGCGCAAAGCCCAGGCCTTGATACTCGTCAGACCGAACGGAGCGGCGACCGGCGACCCGTCCATGACCACATGGCTGAATCGATTGATGTCACTCATCCCCATGAGCGTGCCGATGACCTCTGGTAACTGCTCGGGGGTGAACGGAGTTGACCGAATCTCGTCGAAGCGGTCGCCATCGCCTCGACCCACTGCAGCCGCCGACGCAACGTCTCGTCAGACGAGTCGAAGCCATTCTGCGTGAGGATGTCACCCGCGGCATCGTGATCGCCGCCGGCGTGCACGAGGCTGATGAGCATGTCTTCGCAGTAAGCGCATTCGTTTACCTGAGAGAGCACCGCCGAGATCGCATCTTTCGTGGTCCGATCAACCTTGTCGGCGACGAGCATCGACTCGCGCCCGCCCGTCCAGATGGCCGCCATGAGCTCGGGCACCCTGGAGCGGCTCGTGAGCGAGCCGTTTCGGAAAAAATCCTGCCGAATCATGGTGTACACCTGTCTCGTCAGCCCCGTTGCACGACGGGCCGGCACGGCAGATACGTAGCGCATGGGCTGGACCGAGAGCGCGTCGAACAACCAGTAGCGAATCGTTGATGGCAACATGTCATTACTCCTGTGTGAACCGTTTATGTCTCAATCGACGCTGGCGATCCTGGGTCCTTCGACGCGCCCAGACTAGTACAAATTTTGTACTGACATGAGGCCTACCGGGGGTCTAAACTGCCGGCCATGAAGGGATACGGACAATTCTGCCCAATCGCGAAGGCCTCCGAGGTGATGGGCGAGCGCTGGACCCACCTGGTCATCCGTGAGCTCGGGGCGGGCAGCGATGCCTTCAACGACCTGCGAAGAGGCTTGCCATTGATGTCGCCGTCACTCCTCTCGGCGCGACTCAAATCGCTCGAGGCAGCCGGAGTCGTCCTCCGCACCGAGTCGGATAACGGCGTCCGCTATACGCTCACCGAGGCGGGCCGCGAGCTCAAGCCCATACTCCTCGCCATGGGGACCTGGGGACAGCGTTGGGTGCGAACCAGGCTGGACACCAACGATCTCGATCCGTCCATGTTGATGTGGGATATCCATCGGACCATGAACGCCAAGTATTTCGGCGACGGGCGCAAGGTGCTGCTGTTCGAGTTCAGCGACTACACGTCGAACCTTCGACGCTGGTGGCTGGTCGTCAAAGACGGCGAAGTGGATGTCTGCATGAAGGATCCGGGTTACGAGGTCGATCTGCAGCTTCTCACCGATGTCAGAACGCTCACCGGAATCTGGATGGGAGACATTGGTTTGAACCCCGCGATCCGAAACAAGCTCTTGAGGATAACGGGCCCAACGAGACTCAAACGCGACGTCTCCAAGTGGCTCGGCAGAAACTATTTCGCGGATGTCGAGCCGGCAGTCAAGGGATGAGTTCCGTACGGCGGCCTCAAGCCGGCGTCTCGTCCAGCTCGTCTAGAGCGGAGCGATCGTAGCCGAGACTCGCGCGGAGGAGCTGCTTCGTATAGGCCATGGTCGGCGTGTTGTCGCGAAGCTGTGCGACGGTCATGGTCTCCACCACCGCGCCGTGCTGCATGACCGCGAGTCCCTCGCACATGTGGCCCACCACGGCGAGATTGTGGCTGACCAGGATGTAGGTGAGCCCGCGCTCGCGCTGCAGTCGCGTCAGCAGATTCAACACCTCCGCCTGCACCGAGACGTCGAGTGCCGACGTGGGCTCGTCCAGGAGAATGATCTCCGGCTCGGTGATGAGCGCGCGGGCGACGGCCACCCGCTGGCGCTGCCCGCCGGAGATCTGGTGCGGGTAGCGAAACCGGAAAGACGCATCCAGGCCGACCTCCTCGAGGCCACGCAGCACCCGGGACTCGACGTCGCTCATGTCGTGAATACGCGCCGGCTCGCCCACGATCTGATACACCGTGTGGCGCGGATGCAGGGAACCGAAGGGATCCTGGAAGACCATCTGCACCCGACGGCGAAAGCGCCGGGAGCGCTTTTCGCCCAGATCCTCCCCGGCCACGTTCATGTGGCCGCTTACGTGAGCGACATTGCCGAGAAGACCCGTGATGGCCCGCAGCACCGTGGACTTCCCCGAACCCGACTCGCCGACCAGCCCGAAGCTCTCGCCCTCGCCCACCCGGAACGTGACGTCTCTGACCGCGTGCACGCCACGCCTGCCGTGCCCGAACATCACATTCAGTCCCTCGATGTCAATCATTGCCGACTTCCAGGACATCGGACCACGCCGGATCGCGCTCGAGCACCGGCAGCTCCCGCCCGCTGTCGCCCACCTGGGGCAGACAGCTCAGGAGCCCGCGCGTATAGGGATGCTCGGCATTGTCGAGATCGGCGGCGTCTCGCACTTCCATGACCTGGCCCCCGTACATGATGAGCACGCGGTCGCAGAACGACGCGACCAGGTTGAGATCGTGGCTGATGAGGATGAGACCCATGCCGCGCTCGGACACCATGTCGTCGAGGATGGCGAGCACCTGCATCTGCACCGTCACGTCGAGCGCCGAGGTGGGCTCGTCGGCGATGATGATGTCTGGCTGCGGGATCATCATCATCGCGATCATGATGCGTTGGCCCATGCCACCGGAGACCTCGTGGGGGTAGGCGCTGTAGACACGCTTCGGATCCCGGATGCGCACCGCCGCCAGCATGTCCATGGTTCGGGCGCGGGCCTCCTCGCGGGAGGCCTTCGTGTGCACGAGATACGCTTCCTCGATCTGCTTCCCTACCGTGATGACGGGGTTAAGCGAGTACTTGGGATCCTGCATGATCATCGAGATGCGATCGCCACGGATCGTTCGCATGGTGCGCTCGTCGGCGCGCATCAGATCGATAGAATCGAACTCCACGCGTTTCGCCCGCGCGCGCCCGCGTGCGGCCAGCAGACCGAGGATGGCACGCCCGGTCTGGGACTTCCCGGATCCGGATTCGCCGACGATGCCGAGCTTCTCGCGTCCCAGGGTGAAGCTCACGCCCCGCACGGCGTGCACGACGCCCTTCGGAGTATCGAAGTCCACGTGCAGATCCTCGACGGTGAGCAACGGCGTTTCGTTCACGATCACTCCGAGCTCTTCGGGTCCAACACGTCGCGAAGCCCGTCACCCAGCAGATTGAAGCCGAGGCTCACGACGAAGATGGCGAGGCCGGGCACCGTCGGGATCCACCACTGGTCGAGCAGGTACTGGCGTCCCGTGGAGATCATTGCGCCCCACTCCGGCGTCGGCGGCTGTGCGCCGAGGCCGAGGAAGCCGAGTCCGGCGGCGGTCAGGATGATTCCGGCCATATCCAGCGTGAGGCGGACGATCACGGACGAGAGACAGAGCGGCATGACGTGACGAACCAGGATGCCGGTCGTGGACGCTCCCTGCACCTGGGCGGCCATGATGAACTCGCTGTTGCGGATGGTCAGCGCCTCCGCGCGGGCGATACGCGCATAGGGCGACCACGTGGTGAGGGCGATCGCGAGCACGGCATTCTCGAGCCCCGGTCCGAGGGCCGCCACCAGCGCGAGCGCCAGGATGAGCCGCGGAAAGGCGAGGAAGATGTCGGTGATGCGCATGAGTACGTTGTCGACCGCGCCGCCGACGTACCCCGCCACGGTGCCGACCACGAGACCCACGGGCACCACGATGATGCCGACGAGCCCGACGATGTAGAGCGTGATGCGCGAACCCCAGACGATGCGATCGTAGATGTCGCGCCCCAGGCCGTCGGTGCCGAACCAGTGGGCGGCGCTGGCGGGCTGCAGGCGATCCTTCAGCTGGGGCTCGAGGCCGTCGGTGGCGGTTATCCACGGCGCGAACAGCGCCATCAGTACGAGGGTCGCGATGATGAGGAGCCCCGTCATGGCGATGGGATTCTTTCTGAACACCAACCATGCGAGGTAGAAGCGCTGCACCCGCGCCTGGGTGATGGACGACGGCACGTCCTGGAGCAGCCACGCCCGCAGGCCCTTACCGTTGCTCGCTATTGTGGACGGCGTGCTCACCGCGCCCTCGGATCGACCAGCTTGTAGAGCAGGTCGGAGAACATGTTGATGCCGACGAAGCAGACGCCCACCACGATGGTGCCGCCGAGCACCGCGTTCATGTCGCCGTTGAAGAGCGATCGCGTGATGTACTGGCCGATGCCCGGCCAGGAGAACACGGTCTCGGTGAGCACCGAACCCTCCAGCAAGGATGCATAGGTGAGTCCGATGATGGTGATCAGCTGCACCTGCACGTTGCGGAACGCGTGGCGCCAGATGACGCGGCTCTCCGACATGCCCTTAACCCGCGCCGTCAACACGTACTCCTGGTTGAGCTGATCGAGCATGAAGCTGCGGGTCATGCGCGCGATGTAGGCGAGCGCGAACGTGCCGAGGATCGACGCCGGCAGGATGAGGTGGGACATCGCGTTCCAGAAGATGTCCCACTCGCCCTCCATCGCCGCGTCGATGAGAATGACGCCGGTCACCGGCGTGACGATGTCGTCGTAGAAGACATCCAGTCGACCGGGACCGGACACCCAGCCGAGGTTGGCGTAAAAGATCAGCAAGCCCACCATGCCGAGCCAGAACACCGGCACGGAATAACCGAGCAGTCCGAAGATGCGAACGAAATGGTCCGGCCATTTGCCCTGATTCACCGCGGCGAGAACCCCCATGGGGATGCCGAGAAATATCCCCATCAGTGTCGCGATGGTGGCGAGCTCGAGGGTCGCCGGGAAAAAACGCAGGATGTCGTCCATGACCGGTTGGGCGGTCATGATGGAGGTGCCGAGATCACCATGGGCGAGCTCGGTCAGGTAGCGCCAGTACTGCTCGTAGAGCGGACGATCCAGACCCAGCTCCTGATAGACCTGGTCGTAGACATCCTGGGAGGCGCGATCGCCGACGATGGCGAGCACCGGATCGGCGGGCATGACGCGCCCGATGACGAAGGTGATCGCCGTCAGGCCGATGAATGTCAGCAGGAGCGTCGAGAGGACAACGCCAAGCGCCCTCAGCCGGGGAGCTAGAGTACTGATACCGGCCACTGCCGTACGGAGGAGTTCCCTCCCCCCTTGAAGAGGGGGAGGGACAGGGAGGGGGGTGTAGACAAGGAGCGCATCGTCGAAGTCGACGTCCCTATAACCGCTGTCTGCACCTCGATCAGATCGGGACCGGGCGTTAGCCCGGCCCCGTCGCGACCTACTTGGTCACGTTGCGATAGAACACCAGATCGAAGTTCGATCCGGAGACGAAGCCCTTCACGTTGTTCCGCCGTGCCACCTGCTCGTTCTGCTGGAACATGACGGTGAACGGACCCTTGCTCTGCATCTCGCGCTGCAGCTCGAGATAGAGTTGCTCGCGCTTGTCCAGATCGAGCTCGTTGCGGGCGCGGACCGTCAGATCGTTGATGGCCTTGTCCTGCCAGGCGTTGCGCCAGGCCAGCACGCCGGTGAGCTTCGCTTCCAGCCGGTTGTCCGGGTTGTGGGCGAAGGCGTCCGCATTGGAGTGGGGATCCACGTAGTCCGGCGACCAGCGGGCAAGGATCAGCTCGTGCTTGCGCGCGCGGTACATGGGCCACAGGGTCTTGCCCTCGGAGGTCACGATCTCGGACTTGATGCCGGCCTTGGAGAGCGTCGACTGCACCGACTGCGCGATCTCCATGAAAGGCGCGGCGTTCAGCGTATCGATGCGAACGGAGAAACCGTCAGGATGACCAGCCTTGGCCAGGAGCTCCTTGCCCTTCGCGACGTCCAGCTTGTAGGGGGTCTCCTCGAGAGCACCCCAGAGACCGGCGGGCCAGAAGGCCTGATGGGTCACGAACTGCCCGGCGAGGAAGGAGTCCTGCATGCCCTTGTAGTCCACCAGGTGACGGATCGCCTGCACCACGTCGGCGTTGCCGAGGATCGGGTGGGACGCGTTCGCCGCCATGTAGACCACGGTGCCCTTGGGGTTGCCGTCGATGGCGATGTCGGAGTTACCCTCGACCCCCTTGACCTGGTCAGGCGTCAGGTTGCGGGCCATGTCGACGTCGCCCTTCTCCAGCAACAGCCGCTGTGCGGAGGGCTCGGCCACGTGACGCACGATGACCCGCTTCATGGCGGGGGCGCCGTGCCGATAATCGGCGAAGGCTTCCATCGTCACGACCTCGTTGGCCTTCCACGACTTCAGCGAGAACGCGCCGGAGCCGGCGCTGTTGGACTTGAGCCACTCGTAGCCCATGTCGCCGTCCTTCTCGTGCTCCATGACGAGCTTCTGGTCGACGACGCACGCGATGCCGGCGGAGAGCGCGTTCAGCACCAGCACCGGTGAGAACTCCTCGGTGATGGTGACCTTCACGTGACTGTCGTCCACGACCGTCACGAGCTCGTCGACGTTGTCCTTGTTCCAACCGAACTGGGTGACGATGAACGCGGGAGTCTTGTTGAGCTTGACCACGCGCTGCAGCGAGTAGGCCACGTCCTCGGGCCGCACGGGATTCCCCGAGTGGAACTTGAGACCGGGGCGAATCTTGAAGGTGATGGACTTGCCGTCGCCGCTCACCTCCCAGCTCTCGGCCACGCCGCCCACCAGCTTGGTGAGGTTCTCGGGCTCGAACATCATCAGGCGGTCGTACAGGTTACCGGTGATCTCGCCGCCGGAAAGCTCGAACACCTCGGCCGGATCGAGGGTGATGATGTCGCTGATGTCCTTCGCCATGACGAAGGTGTTGCCTGGCGTCGCCGCCTGAACGGCGGAGACGCTCGTGAATACGGCGGCCGTCAGCGCCATAAGGAAACGTCTAAAGGTTGTTTTCATGAAAATCTCCTCGCGAATCTTCTTATTTGGTGATATCTCGCCCCGATGGGCCCTGGGAGACCCCGCTGGGGATGGCGTCGGTCCGGCGATTATACGCCCTTGCACGGCGGGGGGAGTACCATTGCGAGATGGCGTTCTTCGAGATAGACGGCGGGACCCTGTACTACGAGGAGCACGGCGAGGGACCGCCACTCGTACTCGTGCACGGTCTCGGCTGTGGCCACGAGGACTGGGAGGCGCAGGTCCGCCGCTTCGCCTCGTCACACCGTGTCATCAGTCTCGATCTGCGCGGTCACGGCCGATCCACCGGGCACGGCTCGGGATTCGACATGCATACCCTCGGCGCGGATCTGGCGACGTTGATGGCGCATATCGCGCTACCGGCGGCGGTGCTGGTCGGCCACAGCATGGGCTGCCGGGTCGTGCTCGAATGCGCCCGTATCGCGCCGGATGCAGTCGCGGGGATCGTTCTGATCGACGGCAGCTGTCTCGCAACCGCCAGCGCGGATACCATGCGCCGCAACACCCGCACGGCCGTCGCCGCCGCCGGACACGGGGCGTTCTTCGAGCGATTGTTCACTCAGATGTTCACCGGGAACAGCGACACCGATCTGCGCGACGCCGTCGTCGCCCGCGCCGGAAGACTACGCGAGGAAGCCGGATTGGAGCTGATGGTCGAAATGGTCGCGTGGGACGCCGGGCACGCGGAACAGGCGTTGAGCAGCGCGAAGGTGCCGATTACTGTCCTTCAGAGCACTCACCTGAACCCGCGGCGCGAACGGGTGTCACTGCGATCCGGCGAGACCACGCCCTGGTTGGACATGGTACGGCGACTTGCGCCCCGGTCCGAGACAATCATCGTTCCCGGAGTCGGACA
>CBDTYP010000109.1:0-9274 GCA_965364645.1 uncultured Gammaproteobacteria bacterium
CGCCCTCGGCATGGCATTGAAACCCGCCGGCTAACTGAAGTCGAATCATCCAAAATCCCCGAATAACGTCGTATAACCGCTATTTTCTGACAGTTTTGGCATGATTTCATCGGAAATTGACGATTAATTGATGATTCCCGATACGAAGCCTTGACTCCCGGGGCCTATCGTTCCCAACAGGTTTTAACGGCAACCTCGGGAGAAACACTCATGAAAGCCATCCATCACAGCGGATTCGCACGCACGGACCTGAGCCTGGCAACCAGCAAGTGGACCACAAGGGCGGCCAGCGCCCTTCACGGCCTCAAAGTCCGCTTGGCGAGCCTGGCCCGTCTGATCCACCGGACGCCGAGCTTCCGCGAACGGCATCTGCTCGATCGGGATCTGGGTGCGGAGATCCGCCGCGCGTCGTGGTGAGGCTGGGACGCTGTCCTTCTACCGACTTTGCGGCACGCGCAGGCGCTAAAGCTCTTCGGTGGAACTGTCGATGAACTACCAGATAGATCCTCCTCCACTCGTCCGGAAGCGACTGTGGAAAGCCCGGCATCAATATGCTCGCCATACTGCGCAAGGGAATACTGGTATACATTCTCGTCCTGGTGGCCGTCGGCCACTGGCTCACCATGCAGCGCACGACCAGCTGGGATCGGCCGTTGTCTGTCGCCGTATATCCCATCAACGGAGACGGCAGTCAGCGCAGCGCTGAGTACATCCAAAGCCTCGAGTGGGATGCGTTCAAGGTCATCGATCGGTTCATGGCCGAGGAGGCCGAACACTATGGCGTGCGGTTGAAAGAGCCGGTCTACACCGTGCTCGCCGACCCTGTGAACGACCAGCCCCCCGTGCCGCCCCTCGACGGCAATGCGCTGCAGATCATGCTCTGGAGCCTCCAGCTCAGATACTGGTCCTGGAGCGTGGACAGGGGATCCGACCCGCCGGCAAGCGACGTCGAGATCTACGTCCGCTACTTCGATCCGGACGCGAGTCCTCGACTGGCCCACTCTCTCGGACTTCAGAAGGGCATGATAGGAGTAGTGAACGCCTTCGCGAGTCCGCGGCAGGCAGGCAGCAACAAGGTAATCATCGCCCACGAGCTCCTGCACACCCTCGGCGCCAGCGACAAGTACGATCCCGCGACCGGTCAACCGATCTACCCGGGTGGCTACGCCAAGCCGGATGCGAATCCAACCCTTCCACAGGAGTTGGCCGAGTTAATGGGAGGTCGCGTTCCCATCTCGACTCTTGAGTCTCGAATCCCGAGATCCCTCGACGAGGTCATCATCGGTCCTGCTACGGGTCAGGAGATCCGCTGGCAATAGTGTCGCCGGCGTAGATACGCTTCAGTAATATGGGCGTAACGAGAGTCGTTACGACGGCCATGATGACCACCGCCGAGAACATGTGAGTTATCACCGGTGTCACCTCGACGCCGACGTCGAAGAGCCCCGCCTCGAGAGCGATATCCGCGATGACGAGCTCTACCGCGCCCCGCGCACTCATACCCACGCCGACCGCGGCGGACTCCTGTCGCGAGAGTCCGATACAGCGCGCGGCCACGCCGGCGCCGATGAGCTTGCCGGCGAACGCGGCGATCAACAGGCAGGCGACAAAGACGGGCACGGAGAGCACCGCCGAGAAGTCCATATTCAGCCCGACGGACGCGAAGAATATGGGCGCGAGAAATCCGAATGTCATAGCCGAGACCTTGCTGCGTACGTCGTCGTAAGCCGGCGCGTCGATCGTCTTTCGCCCGAAGAACAGCCCTGCCATGAATGCACCGACGATGAAGTGCAGATCGAGTAGCTCCGCAAGCACGGAGAAGGCCAACGCGCCCACGAGCAACGCGGTGAACTCGAGCTCCTTCTGCTTGATGCCGCGCAGGAACTTCCCTCCAAACGGGAAGACGAAAACACCGACCACGGTGGTGATCACAAAAAACAGGAGAACATTGAACACGAGCGGGAGGAATTGAAAGTCACCACCCTGCCCCGCCTGGATCATCCCGGTAAGCCCGGCGAGCAGGACCAGGCTCATGATGTCATCGAAGACGGCCGCCGAGACGATGATCTGACCGGACGGGGAGTCGAGCTTACCGAGATCGATGAGGATGCGGACGGTCGCTGGCACCGCCGTGATCGCGAGAGCCGTGCCGAGGAAAATGCTCTGGGCGAGGAGCGAGTCGGAGGCCGGAAGAAACATCCAGCCCAGACCCATCCCGAGCGCCATCGGCAGAACCATGCCGGACAGGGCCACGGCGAACGCCCCCCGGGAGTAGCGGATGAGCTGGCTAGGCTGCAGCTCGACGCCTGCGAACAGCATGATGAAGAACATGCCGAGATCGGTGATGCTGTCGAAGACCGGACTCCCGTCGAGCGCCGCGATGTGGGGCAGGAGATCCGTATGCTGCGCGGCGACGGTGCCGAGGACGATACCGGCAATCAGCTCCCCCACAAGGCCCGGCTGACCCAACCGCTCGGCGATCTCGCCGAAGGATCGGGTGGCGACGAGAAGAATGAGGAGAATAAAAAAGAGATCCATACCTGTCGCCGGAGAGCCGAGTTCCGCTTCACCTGCCATCCTGCCAGAATGGGCACTGGCACGACACTGGCGGCGCATTTTTGCGTGAGAACGGAGACGGGTTTCGATGAGGATCGCGATTATGGGCGCCGGCGGAATGGGCGGATGGCTGGGAGCGAAGCTGCTGGCCGCCGGCAACGACGTCCACTTCATCGCGCGGGGCGCCCATCTCGATGCTCTGCGGCGCAACGGACTCGAGGTGAGCGGCGGCGACTCGCTGAGCCTCAGCGACGTCGCGGCCACGGACAAGCCCGACGAAGTCGGCCCTGTTGACGCCGTCCTCTTCTGCGTCAAGCTATATGACACGGAGCCGGCGGCGAGCGTGTTGGCGCCGCTCCTCGCACCGGAGACTTTCGTCGTGACCGTCCAGAACGGGGTCGAGAGTGCCGAGCGTATTGCAAGTGTTATCGGCCCGGGGCGGACGCTCGCCGGCGCCGCCTACTTCCCCGCGAATATCGCGGCACCAGGAAAGATCGCCTACATCGGCCGTATCGAAGGCAAACCGCACATCGCGTTCGGCGAACCGGGAGCCGGCCCCAGCGAGCGGGCACATGGCTTTGCCGCGCTCTGCCGCGCCGCGGGCATCGATGCCGACGTCTTCGACGACACGGAATCGATGATTTGGGAGAAATTCTGTCTCATCGCGGGAACCAGCGCGTCGACCGCGCTCACCAGGCAGACCGTCGGTGCGGTGAGGAGTGATCCCCATATGCGTTGGATGCTCGCCGAGGCCATCGGGGAGGCCGTCAGGGTTGCCCGAGGGCTCGGCGTAACCCTCCCCGACGAAATACAGTCGAGAACCCTCGAGTTCATCGACAACAATCCGGCAGATGGTAAGTCGTCGCAGCTCGTCGATCTCGAGCGCGGCCGGCGCCTGGAGTTGGACGGACTTTCCGGCGCCATCATCCGGCTCGGCGAACAGACCGGCGTACCGACGCCGGTACACCGGACCGTGTACGCCGCCCTGAAGCCGTACATCGACGGCTCACGCGTTCCGGTGGGTTGAGTGATCATGAGGATCGAACGGACGCTCCTCGCGGCCATGACGCTGTCCATCGTCATGGCGCCGGGCCAAAGCGCTGCCCGAGAGCTCGATCTCGGCACCCTCCTCGCTCCGGTGATCGCCCTGGAGGCCCACATTCCGGAGCACGCCCGCAGCGCGCAATCCCTCGGCACCGTACGGGGCGGAACGGGCGTACTCATCGATGGAGCAGGCCTCGTCCTGACCATCGGCTACCTGATTCTGGAAGCCGAATCGGTGGACCTGCTCGCCCACGGCCTGGGGAGCGAGCGGGTTCCCGCCGAGGTCGTCGCCTGGGATCCCGTGACGGGGCTCGGGCTCGTCAGGTCGAGGCGATCGCTTGGCATCGCGCCGATGGCACTCGGCGATTCGGCAGCGCTGAAGGCGGACGATGCCGTCATCACGGCCAGTTGGACCCGTGAGGAGGGCATGCTGCCCGCCTTCATCGTCGATCGCGGACCCTACGCCGGCTACTGGGAATTTCTCCTCGAGGACGCGTTATTCGTCTCACCGATCCATCCGGCGTTCCCGGGCGCAGCGCTCATCGGGCTCGACGGCAAGCTCGTCGGCATCGGCGGCTTCGCACACTTCGACTCGGGAGAAGAGGAAGAGGTCGCGGATACCGTCTTCATCCCGATCGATGCGCTGAAGCCAATCCTTGCCGACATGTTGCTCGACGGCAGGTCTGCCGAGCGGCGCCCCTGGCTCGGGCTCTACTGCGAGGAGGTCGACGGCGGACTGCGCGTGCGACGGGTGCCGGGCGACGGCCCCGCGGCGAAAGCCGGGATACTGGCCGGCGATCGGCTGATCGCCGTCGCGGACACGCCCGTGGACTCGCTGATCGGCTTCTATCGCCACCTGTGGGCCGTTGCCCAGCCCGGCGACACCATCTCGCTCGAGCTGCAGCGTGAAGGAGAATCGTTCGAGGTGGAGATCGAGTCCATCGATCGTTACGACCGCGGGAGCGGCGCAAGCCGCTAGAACCAAGGAGGCAATCATGACCACAGAGCTCACCTATCTCGCCTGGACGGCGGTCCTGTGCATCGTCTTGTGGATGCCATACATCGGGGCCGGCGCTTCCCGCTACGGGTTCCTGACGGCTGGGGACTATCGCGTGCCGGGTTCGCGGGTGCTTCCGCCGTGGGCGAATCGGGCGCAGCGTGCTCATCTGAATCTTCTCGAGAATCTGCCGAGCTTCGCCGCCCTGATCCTGATCGCTCAGGTCGCCGGTATAAGCAACGAGACCACGGCCATCGCCGCCGCCGCATTCTTCTGGGCGCGTATCGTCCAGACGGTGGTTCACATCTTAGGTGTCCCCTATATACGAACCGCCGCCTTCTTCGTCGGCATGGTCGCCCAGCTCACCATTGCCGGGGAGATCCTGTTCCCCTAGAAACATGGAGAAGGCTGCGATGAGCCTCGCGTTTCGACCGATGACCCCCGACGACCTCCCGGCCACGTTCGACGTGCGGCTGTCGACGGTGGAGAACGCCATCACCATGGAACGCCTCGAGAGCGACTACGGCGTCACGCCCGCGAGGATGACCGACGCCATGACCCGCGACGTGAAAGGATGGCTCTGTGAGGAATCCGGAATCGCCGTCGCGTTCGCCATGGGCAACGCGTCGAGCGGCGAGGTGCTGGTGGTTGCCGTGCGCCCCGAGTATGAGGGCAGGGGCGCGGGAAAAGGCGTTCTCGCGCGGGTTCGGGACTGGCTCTTCTCCGCGGGCCATGAGGAGATCTGGCTTCTCACCACGCCCGACCCCGCGCTACGCGCCTACGGCTTCTACCAATCCCTCGGGTGGCGAGGAACGGGGAAGATCGTGCGCGAGGACGAGGTCATGGTGCTCCGGAAGGACGCGTCCTGAGACACGCCGCGATGCTTGCGCCGGACCTCATCCAGATCGCCGGTATCAGCGACGAAGCGGAGGCACGGATGCTCCGGCGTTGCGGCGTGAACTACCTGGGCTTTCCCCTTCGCCTGCCCATTCACCGGGAAGACATCTCCGAGGCGGATGCCGCGAAGATCATCGGAGATCTCGAAGCGCCGGCCTTCGGCGTGCTCATCACCTACCTCGACGATGCTGGGGAGATCGCTGCGTTCTCGTCATCGCTCGGGGCGCACATCGTCCAGCTTCACGGAGACATCGCCGTCGAGGAGCTGGCGAAACTGAAGGCCATCGCTCCGGAGCTACTCGTCATCAAGAGCCTCGTCGTCGGCCTGCACGGCGAGCATGTCCTCGAAGCGATGGCGGATCGTTGCTCGGCGCACGTCGATGCCTTCATCACCGACACCTTCGATCCGGCGACCGGCGCCACCGGCGCCACCGGGATCACACACGATTGGAGCGTCAGCAGGCGGCTGGTGGAGATGTCGACACGCCCGGTCATCCTCGCGGGTGGCCTCGGTCCGGACAACGTACGACGCGCGATCCTAGATGTCAGGCCGGGCGGAGTGGATTCCCACACGGGGGTCGAGGATGATGCGGGGCGCAAGTGCCCGGACAAGGTAAAGGCATTCGTGGCCGAGGCCGAGGCCGGCTTTCGACTGCTCAACGACCATGACGACGACTGACCGACCGACGAGAGTAGATGACGCGGCCCGGCCCAATCCGGCTGCGGCCCTGCTGCTCGGGCGCGAGATCGCCGGCCTCAAGGCGCTCATGGTCGTCCGCGGCATCGTCATCGTCACCCTGTTCATCAGCATCTCGGCACGCGCATCGCCGTGAGCGCGGGCGTGGCGGAGAGTATCCCCGGCTTCGCCGGCCGCCCCGCGGGCACGTTCATCCTGCAGGAAAAATCCGACGGGTTGACGGTGCTGGAGCCGCTATCTCCAGGCGAGGCCGCCTCACCCGCCGCCGAAGCCTACCTCACGGCGTACCGAATGCTGGATTGCGGGGATCCAGGTGCGGCCGCAGCGTTCGAGTCCATCGCTTCGGAGCCGGATGGAGATCCGCTGGCGCGATTCCATCTCGCGAGGCTACGATCCGGGGAATCGGGAACGACAGTGGTCATGGCCGAGAAGTAGCCCGATTGCGCTAGAGTTGACTTCTTTGCACACCGGCGAAAACGAAGGACTCCAATAAGGTGACGAAAGAACAAATTTTCCTCTTCGTACTCCTCGGCTTCGTGTTCGCGTTCCTCATCTGGGGACGCTGGCGCTACGACATCGTCGCCTTCTCCGCCCTTCTGATCGCGCTGGTCGCGGGCGCGATTCCGGGAGAACAGGCCTTCTCGGGCTTCGGCCATCCCGCCACCGTCATCATCGCCCTCGTACTGATCGTGAGCCGCGGACTCTCGAACTCGGGCGCCATCGAGCTGATCGCCCGCTACGTCGTCGATTCGTCGCGCAGCGTGAGCGCGCACATCGGTATCCTGGCGGGGGTCGGCGCGGCGCTCTCGGCGCTCATGAACAACGTGGGCGCGCTGGCGCTCCTGATGCCCGTCGACATGGAGGCGGCATCGAATGCCAAGCGCAGCCCCGCGCTTACGCTGATGCCCCTCTCGTTCGCGACGATCCTGGGAGGAATGGTGACCCTCATCGGGACGCCACCGAACATCATCATCGCGGCGTTCCGCTTTGAGGCCCTCGGCGAGCCCTACCACATGTTCGACTTCGCGCCGGTCGGCGGCGTGTGCGCCATAGTCGGAGTCCTCTTCGTCATGTTCATCGGCTGGCGGCTCATCCCGTCAGATCGTGCCCGCCACGATACCGGCAAGGAGCTGTTCGATCTGCGCGACTACATCGCCGAGCTCCATGTGTCAGAAGGCAGCCCGGTAATCGGCAAGCGGGTGCGCGAGCTCGATGAGGAGACCGAGGATGCCGATGGCGCCATCGTCGGACTCGTGCGCCGCGGCGTGCGCCTGCCTGGTCTCGCCAGGCGTGCCGTCATCGAGGCCGGCGACATCCTCGTGGTCGAGGCGGGCCCCGACGCCATCGACAAGATGGCCGGGAAGCTCGGGCTCGAGTACCACCGGCCTTCCGGTGACAAGGGCGCGTTCGAGAACAGCGATCTGGGTCTCGTGGAGGTCGTCGTCTCGGAAGGCGCACGCATCGAGAGGCGAACTGCGCAGTCGCTCAAGCTCACGTATCGCCACGGCGTCACGCTGCTTGGGGTCTCCCGCCAGGGGCGGAAGTTCCGCGACCGGGTCCGCAAGCTCGAGATCCGCGCGGGCGACGTGCTGCTGCTGCTGGGCCCCAGCGAGCGCCTGCCGGAGATAGTGAGCTGGCTCGGCTGCCTGCCACTCGCCGAGCGCGGCCTGCAGCTCATCCAGCGGGACAAGGCCTGGCTCGCCGTGGGCGTCTTCGCCCTCGCCATCCTTCTCGCGAGCATCGGGGTGCTGAGCCTGCCCCTCGCGCTGGGTATCGTCGCCGTCTTCTTCGTCGTCTCGGGCATCGTGCCGATTCGCCAGCTCTACGACTCGGTGGAGTGGCCCGTGATCGTCCTCCTGGGTTCCATGATTCCCATCGGCGGCGCCCTCGAGGCGAGCGGCGGAACCGCGCTCATCGCGGGTGGCATCATCAGTCTTGCCCAGGGGCACTCGGCCGTCGTCGTGCTCGTGCTCCTCATGGTCATCACCATGACCCTGTCCGACGTCATGAATAACACCGCGACCGCTGTCATCGCCGCCCCCATCGCGCTCGATATCGCCACGCGCCTGGGAGTGAGTCCGGACCCCTTCTTGATGGCGGTTGCCGTGGCGGCTTCCGCCGCCTTTCTCACGCCCATCGGGCACAAGAACAACACGCTCATCATGGGGCCGGGCGGCTATCGTTTCGGCGACTACTGGCGCATGGGCCTTCCGCTGGGGGTGCTTATCATCGCCGTCGGCATCCCCGCGATCCTGTGGGCATGGCCTCTTTGATCGCACACGCTACCGAGAAAGGGAGATCCTCTCGGCTTCTGAGCGAACCGCGCCCTATCCGCGACTCGAGATGACACCCCGGGAGATGATCAAGGTACTCAAGCCGGCTGAGAGGCTTCGGCGGAACCGATGACAAGCGAGACGAAGTCCGCACTCGATCGGTTGCTGCGCCGCTACGTGGAGAGCTGCGAGCGCGCAACCGGCGGGCTCCCCACGGTTCAGCACGATGCGGCCTGGCCGTCCCCGTGTCAGGCGGGCCCCCCGGACGCGGACGGCAGGATTCACTGGGAGCCCCGGGAGCGGGACACGGCCGCGGACTTCGGCGGGTTGGAGCGCGCACTCGACGTCACGATCCATCCCGACATCAAGAGCTTCTACGGCAGTTTCTGGGCCGGCACCCTGGAGCTCGCGGCCGAGGAAGGCGGCCTCACCCTCATCCAGGTGTGGAATCACGACGACTTCGAGCGCCTGGTAGAGAATATCATCGGCCATGCCATGGCGAAGCAACGCGCCCGCTCGCCCCTGACCGTCTTCATCGCCGTCGCCGATGAGGGCGAGTTCATGCTGAGCGTCGACAACGAATCCGGGAGTGTCGTGCTGGAAGAACCAGGGAGCCCGCCGACCCGGGAAGTGTCACCCTCCCTCGCGGAATTCCTGAACAGGCTCGAACCGGTCGCCGATGTCTGACCCCGTCGAACAGATAGACCCGGTGCGATCGGCGTGGCACTTCGCCCGCCGCGTCCTCGAGCGCTTCCGCGCCAACAAGGGGCTGCTGCTGGCGAGCGCGGTCTCTTACAACACGCTCCTGTC
>CBDTYP010000110.1:0-9245 GCA_965364645.1 uncultured Gammaproteobacteria bacterium
CCGGCACATCGAGATCCAGGTGCTCGCCGACGCCCACGGCAACGCCGTCTACCTCGGCGAGCGCGAATGCTCTATCCAGCGCCGCCATCAGAAGGTGATCGAGGAGGCGCCGTCGCCCTTCGTCGACGCCGACATGCGCGCCGCCATGGGGGAGCAGGCCGTGGCGCTCGCCCGCTCGGTGGACTACCACTCGGCGGGCACCGTGGAGTTCATCGTTGGCGCGGACCACGGCTTCTACTTCCTCGAGATGAACACGCGCCTCCAGGTGGAGCACCCCATCACCGAGGCGGTGACGGGGCTCGACCTGGTGGAACTCATGATCAGGATCGCGGCGGGAGAGTCGCTGCCCATCACTCAGACCGATGTGCAGATGAATGGCTGGGCCATGGAGGCGCGGCTCTACGCGGAGGATCCGGCCCGGGGGTTCCTCCCGTCCAGCGGACGGCTGGTGCGTTTCGAGCCGCCCCGAGACGAGGACGTGAGGCTCGATACGGGCGTCGTCGAAGGCGGCGAGATCCCAATCTACTACGATCCGATGATCGCGAAGATGATCACCCACGGGGGCGATCGCGCCGAGGCCATTGCGAAGATGCGCCTCGCGCTCGATCAGTTCTATCTGCGCGGCATCTCCCACAACATGCACTTCCTCGCCGCGATCATGAAGAAGCCGCGCTTCGCCGAAGGGCGCCTGAGCACCAACTTCATCGACGAGGAGTTCGCGGACGGCTACGACGCCGGGCGAATGAGCGACGAAGAGTGGCGCACGCTCGTGTGCGTGGCTGCGACGGTTCACCAGCGACTGCGGCGCAGGGCGAAGTTCATCCGCGGCCGCCTGTCGGCCGCCCCCCCCGCACCCGTGCGAGACTGGGTGGTTAGCGACGGCACGAGAAGCAGCAACGTCACGGTGACGAGCGCGGGCGCCCACGAGGAGATCGTCGTCGACGGCAAGGCCCTGGACCTCAATACGGGCTGGTCTCCGGGGGATCGCCTGTTCGAGGCCGCCATCGGCGATGGCTTCGTCTGCGCGCAGGTAGAGCGGGTCGGCATCGCCTACCGTCTCGCAACGGCCGGCATCGTCGCCGAGCTCAACGTCTTCACGCCCCGGGCGGCGGAGCTGCACGCGCGCATGCCCGTCAAGGAGAGCGCCGGGTCGTCACGGTATCTCCTCGCGCCGATGCCGGGACTGCTGGTCTCGGTGGCCGTCGAGCCTGGCGACGAGGTGGATCCGGGACAGGAGCTCGCGGTGGTCGAGGCAATGAAGATGGAGAACGTGTTGCGCGCGGACGAGGCGAGGACCGTCGCCACCGTGCTCGTACCTCCCGGCGAGAGCGTGAGCGTCGACCAGCCCATCATCGAGTTCGCGTGAGCGGGCAGCCCGTGACAGAGACCACGCCGGAACAGCCACCGGACCCTGGCAAGCTCGGCGAGGCGGTATTCGCCGGCGATCGCCGCGCGCTCGCCCGTGCCCTCACCCTGGTGGAGTCTTCCCGCGCCGATCATCAGCGCCTCGCGGCGGATCTCCTGGAGCATCTCGCGCCATTCGCCGGCACCTCCGTGCGCATCGGTATCTCCGGCGTACCCGGGGTAGGCAAATCGACATTCATCGAGGCCTTCGGCAACCACGTGCTCGGCCAGGGCCATCGGGTCGCGGTGCTGTCCGTCGATCCCACATCCGCGCTGAGCGGCGGCTCGATCCTGGGCGACAAGACCCGCATGCCGACGCTGGCCCGGCAGGAGGCGGCATTCATCCGCCCTTCGCCCGCCGGCGACACCCTCGGCGGCGTCGGCAGGCATACCCGGGAGAGCATCGTCGTCTGTGAGGCCGGCGGCTTCGACGTCGTCATCGTCGAGACCGTCGGCGTGGGGCAGTCGGAGACGGCGGTGGCGGACATGACGGACATGTTCGTCCTCCTGCTACTGCCCGATGCCGGCGACGAGCTCCAGGGGATCAAGCGCGGCATCGTCGAGCTCGCGGATCTGGTGCTGGTCAACAAGGCTGACGGAGAGCTCGAGTCCCATGCGCAACGTACGGCGGCGGAGTACGCGAACGCGCTCCGCCTCATACGCCCGCGTTCCGCCAGCTGGACCGTCCCGGTGCATACCTGCTCCGCCCTCACCGGTGCCGGCATCGCGCAGGCGTGGTCCACCATGGAGAACTATCGTGCCGCCATGAGCGACAGTGGTGAGCTGGCCGCCCGGCGCGCGGAGCAGGCCCGTGCCTGGCTGTGGGGAGAGGTCTCGGTGAGTCTCGTAGACGCCCTCAAGGCCGACCCGGAAGTGAAGAAACAGCTCCATGAGGTCGAGCAGCTCGTCAGCGACGGCACGCTGACTCCGCTGGCGGCCGCGCGCAGGTTGATCGCGGCCTTCGTCGACGACGGGGCGGCGGCGCCGTGATCGGCAGGCTCAATCATGTCGCCATCGCGGTGCCGGATCTCGCCGCGGCGAGCGCCGTGTACCGGGACACCCTCGGCGCGCGGGTCTCGGAACCGGTGGACGTGCCGGATCACGGTGTGACGACGGTTTTCGTCGCGCTGGACAACACGAAGATCGAGCTCCTGCAACCTCTCGGCGAGGATTCCCCCATCGCCCGCTTCCTGGAGCGTAACCCCGGCGGCGGCGTGCACCACGTCTGCTACGAGGTGGACGACATACTCGCCGCGAGGGACCGTCTGAGCGCGGCCGGCGCGCGGGTGCTGGGCGACGGCGAACCGAGCATCGGCGCTCACGGCAAGCCCGTGCTTTTCCTCCACCCGAAAGATTTCTGCGGCACGCTGGTAGAGCTGGAGCAGGCGTAATAGATGTCGGTGACTTGTGGCTCTTGTAGGTTGGCGCTGAGCGCAGCGAAGCCCAACGTGACGACCTGGATGTTGGGCTTCGCTGCGCTCAGCGCCAACCTACAAGAAGAACCAACGCGGAAAGGTTTACGCCGGTAGATCCCGGACGATCCGCGGGTACCAGAACCCAAGGGTCAGGGCGCGCACCACCATCAGCACGATTAGCGCGGCCCACAGGCCGTGGTTGCCCCAGATTGGCAGGAACAGCCACACGGCTCCCAGGAAGACGACGAGGGACGCGAACATCGCGTTGCGCATGGCGACGGTGCGGGTCGTGCCGATGAAGATGCCGTCGAGCATGAAGCTCCAGACCGACACGATGGGCGTCAGGACGAGCCAGGGGAGAAACTCTTCCGCGGTGCTGCGCACATCGGCGATGCCCGTTATGGCCGCGACGATGGACGAGCCGAACAGCCCGTAGACCGCGCAGTAGCCGATCGCCACAATCGCGGCGAAGACCGTGGACGCGCGCACCGCGCTCTTGAACGCCTTGCGATCCTTCGCGCCATAGGCGCTCCCGGCGAGGGCCTCCGCCGCGTGGGCGAACCCGTCCAGGCTGTACGCCATGAAGTTCTGAAAATGCAACAACACCGCATTCGCGGCGAGGACCACGTCACCGAGCCGGGCGCTCGTCGAGGTGAAGTGGAAGAACGCCAGCAACAGACACAGTGTGCGCAGGAAAATGTTCACATTCACGCCGAGCAGCGTCTTCATGCGGGATCGGTTGAAGAGCCGATAGGACTGCCAGCGGCCGCCCATCTGAGTGAGGATCCGCCGCACCAGCAGTATGCCGAAGATGGTCGCGACGTACTCGCTGATGACCGACGCCGCGGCCACGCCCTCCACGCCCCAGCCGAATCCCATGACGAACACGACATCCAGGAACACGTTGGTGAGATTCAGGATCAGCATCAACAAGAGCGCCGCGCGCGTATTCTGGATGCCGATGACGAAGCCCAGGATCGCGTAGTTGACGAGGGTGGCGGGCGCCCCGAATACCCGCACGTCGTAGTAGTCCCTGGCGTAGCCTTCCACGGCCGCGCTGCCCTCCAGGGCCCAGAAGGCGATCTCGCCGGCGGCGTTGCGCAGGATGAGGACCATCAGACCGAGAGTGCCGGCGAGGAGGAGGGCGCGGGCGAGCGTCGCGCGCAGCTCGTCGAAATCCCGGGCGCCGAAGTCCTGGGCTACGAGTCCGGTTGTGCCCATGCGCAGGAACCCGAACCCCCAGTAGATGAAGCTGAAGACGACGGCGCCCAGCGCCACCGCGCCGATGAAAGTCGGGTTCGGCAGGTGTCCGACCACCGCCGTATCGACGATTCCGACCAGGGGCACGGACACGTTGGATACCATGATCGGCCAGGCCACCGCCCAGACGCGGCGGTACCAGCCGGCGCTGGTGGTGGGCAGGGTCGTCGTCACCACTCTTCGAGGGCGGGGAGCCAGCGTTCGAAAGACCGCCCCGGGTCGGGGCGGGTCGGATAGCCGCTCATCCCGCGTTGCGGAAGTAGGCCTTCAGGGCGTTCAGGGTGCGATTGGTGACGTAGTACTCGCCATCGACGATTTCCGTGTGGGCCTTGTTCCATTTCGTGGCCGCGTAGTCCCAGCCGATGAGATACATCCTCTTCTCGGTGTCGCCGAGGATCCGGCGAAGCTTGCGGGTGATCACACTCTGAAAATAGGAGAGTACCCGGGCGTCCCGATCGCCGGTGACCTTCAGCAGCTGCTTCTGGGTGATGCGGCCATCGTTCTTCGCGAACGCTTCGAGACGTTGGCGGTGGTTGTCCGCGAGCCCGTGCATGAGCTGCACGGTGAGGTCCCGATTGAGGTCGATGGGATCTCTCCACTCGAATTGTCCGCGGCGCCGCCCTTCCTTCGATTCCAGGAAGCTTCTACCCGCGAAGTGACGGATGAGCTCCTTCTGGGTATCCGCGGAAAGGCGCCGGAAGTCGCCGGCCTCGATGACAAGCCTCATGATTGCGCCGCCGCGGGCTATCCCTGCTCGGACACGAAGTGCTTGTAGATACCGATCAGCTCTTCGGGCTCGAAGTTGATGATAACGATCTCCTGGCCCGGCGAGATGATGTCCGGATTCTGGCCCATGCGGTTCTTCGAGAAGTTGTAGACGTGGGATTCCGCCGCCTTGCGGTGAATGAGCTTGCCGAGGTACGAGCTCGAGTGATCAGCGAGCAGCTCATCCGCGTCGCGGGGAATGTCGATCTTGTAGGTGTTGACCTCTCTGCCCCGACGAATCGCCATGCCCTGGGCGAAGTTGGTCATGATGCCGTCGTGGATGATGCCCCAGATTCCCTGGTCGTCGCCCTCGCGGATCGTGCGCACATAGAAGATGGAGTCCGGATCGAATTTACCTTCGCGCATGAGCAGCTCGGCGATGGTGGCGGCCTCCAGGCGGTAGGGCTTCGTGATGATCTTCAGCTCCTGATCCGGAGCGACCGTCGTGTCCCGGGCGATCTCCGCAGGAGTGGTGATCTCGAAGTACTGGATCCGCTTGACCACGGAGATGGGCTCGTCGGGATGCGCCGCGTAACGCTGCAGAACCTCTCGCACCGTGAGCTCCTTCACCTCGTCGTCGATCAGGACCTTCACCTTCTTGTCCAGATCGCCGCCGGCCTCCGCGATAATCTTCTCGGGCGTCGCGGCCTCGACCTGCTCCGCTTCCCGGATGACGGTAATCGGGGTGTCCGGCTTCAACGCGGGATTGCGTTCTATGTCCTTCAGTGTCGTCAGCTCGATGGTCGATTCGGGCAGCAGGGAGATGATCTGATCTTTCGACACGAAGTGATCGGCGCTCTTCGCGGGGACAGGCTCCGGCTGGGTCTCGGAGAGCTTGGCGACGAATGCCTTGGCCTGGCTGTCGACCGTGGTCGGCGGCTGCGTGCCGGATTGTGCACCCGATTGCGCGGAACCCTCCGCGGCGGATCCCGGCGCCGTCGCCTGGCCCTCGTCACCCGAGAACAGGCTGTCCCGAAACAGGAACCCCAGGATCACCACCAGGAGCGCGAGCCCGGCCACGATCACTGCATTGCGCATGGATTACCTCCTTCCGCCCCGGGCGGCCCCCGTCACCGCGCCCGGCGATGACGGTCACGGCGCCCCCTGGGTCTCTCCCGTCTCTCCCCGGTGTTCCGATGGGGAGACGGCTGCCCTTGGGGCCGGAAAGGCGCCGCGAGTCGGCATCCATGATAGCTCATTTGGTCCGGCACACGAACCCGGCCCCGGGGCGAGGGGCGTCCCGCGGGGGCCCCCAAGACCGGCGATTCCCAGTATGATGGCGGCACTTCGACGGGCCACCCTGTGAGGACGACACTGTTATGAGCCGGATGTTTTCGCGATTCGGATTTGCTTTCCTGGCGACAGCCATGGCCATGGCCATGGCCATGGTGTCAGCGGGCTGCGCCGTTCCCGTCGAAGAGGACGGAAACGCGGTCGAGAGTGCCGCCTCGAAGTCCATTCTGCGCGTCGGCCTGACGCCCAACTATCCACCGGTGATCGACCGGGTCGACGGCGAGCTCGAGGGGATCGAGATCGACCTCGCGAACGAGGTGGCCAACGGTCTCGGCAAGCGCTTCCAGTTCGTCGAGCTGCCCTTCGAACAGCTCATCCCTGCGCTCACCAGCGGCGAGATCGACGTCATCATGTCAGGCATGTCCATCACGACGGATCGCAAGCAGAAGATCGCCTTCACCGAGCCTTATCTGCACATCGGGCAGATGGCCGTGACCCGCGTTACCGAGGTTCAGCGCCTGGGGAGCGTGACGGCGTTGCTCAATGCGCCGATCACCGCGGGATTCGAGCCCGGCACCACGGGCGAGACTTTCGTCAAGACGAACATGAAGAACGCGAAGCCGATGTCGGTTCCATCCATCGACGCCGCGGTCGACGCGCTGCGGAGCCGTCAGATCGATGTATTCATCCACGATGCCCCGACGGCATGGCGCATCGGAAGCGACGCGGCCTATCATGATCTCATTGGACTCTACTGGCCGCTGACCGACGAGTATCTCGGTTGGGGTGTCCGGAAGTCGGACCAGGAGCTGCGCGCGGCGCTGAGCGAGCAGATTACGAAAATGACGGCCGACGGTCGGCTCGGCCGCATTACACGCAATTGGATAAAGGTACGCGTCGAGGTGCGGTGAGCGCCGGCAGACACTCCCGAATGCCCGCGTCTGTGCCGGCTCTCCGTCCCGGCTCTGTGGACCTCGGCGAGGCCGTCGCGGCGCTCGCCCGGGACGGGGCCACGGCCATTCCGATACTCGGCGAGGAGTTCAGGACTACGTTGCTGGACGCGGCCCGCGCGAGCCGCTTTCGGCTCGCGCGCACCCTGGTCGGCAAGGGGGAGCGCCTGGTCCAGCAGCGGATGGAGGTCTGCGACGAGTTCCCCGGCGACAGTGTCTTTCGCACTCTCTGCGGGGAGTTCCAGGCGCTCTGGGACGACTACCTCGTGAGCGAGCCGGCGGGTCCTTTCGAGGACCGTCTGGAATTCAATGACCTCATGCTGCAGCGTTACAGTGTCGGCGAGGTTGGCATCACGCCTCACGTGGACCGTACGGCCTATCGAAACGTCGTCTGCCTGTTCGTCCTCGAGGGCCAGGGCCGCTTCTACATCTGCGACGACCGTGCCGGGAGCGGGGCACGGGAGATCCCCCACGCCGCCGGCGACGTCGTGCTCATGCGGGCCCCGGGGTTCCTCGGCTCCGAGGAGCGCCCCTTTCACTTCGTTCGCGATATCCGGTCCCCCCGCTACGTCTTCGGGCTGCGCCACGAAAGACGCTGAAGGCCATACAGAAGGCCATGCAGAAAACCAGGGCGCCCATGCGGAAGTCCGGGGTTGCGCCACCTGCCGGGCTCCGCTACGGTCCTCTCTTTTGAGCCGCCGGGCGGAGTCCCCGGCGCGGCGAGGAGAGCCACATGTCCATTGACGACGCAGTCCGGGAGCGCATCGATTCGCTGGTCGCATCCGATCGCGTGGTGCTTTTCATGAAGGGCACCCGACACCAACCCCAGTGCGGTTTTTCCGCTACCACCATCAGCATCCTGGATGCCCTGGTGCCGGACTACGTGACCGTCAACGTGTTGGAGGATCCGGCGATTCGCGAGGGCATCAAAGCCTACTCCGACTGGCCGACCATTCCTCAACTCTATATCGACAAGGAGTTCACCGGCGGCTGCGACGTGGTGAAGCAGCTGTTCAACACTGGCCAGCTGCACGAGGCGTTAGGCGTGGAAGCTCCTGATCGCACGCCGCCGGAGATCGAGATCACGGACGCGGCGGCCGAGGTCATGCGCAACGCCCTCGAGGGGCAGCCCGGGATGTGCGTGCATCTCGCCATCGACGGGCGTTGGCAGCACAACTTCGCCCTCGGCCCGGCGGAAGGCCACGAGATCAAAGCCGAGTCGAACGGCGTGGAGATACTCCTCGACGTGGCTTCGGCGCAGAAGGCCCGCGGCCTCAAGGTGGACATGGTGGAGACACTCCAGGGTACGGGCTTCCAGTTGAGCAACCCCAATGCCCCCGGACCCGGCGCCTAGCTAGAACGCGGGGCTCTCGCCGTGGACAGGCCGCGCACCTTGAGGATCGAGAACGGTCCCAAGGCGGAACCGACGTACTCCGCCGCGGAGATGTCCCGGCGCCTCCAGCGCCTGCGCGCTTACATGGCGCGGGAGGGCATGGACGCCGTCCTGTTCACGTCCTTCCACAACGTCAACTATTTCGCGGACTTCGTATACTGCGCCTTCGGCCGCTCCTACGGCCTGGTCGTGACCCAGGACCGGTCGACCACGGTCAGCGCCAACATCGACGGCGGGCAGCCGTGGCGACAGAGCTTCGGCGACTGCCTCGTCTACACCGACTGGCAGCGGGACAGCTACTTCTTCGCGATAAAGGAGCTGATACCCTCGGCAGGCCGGGTCGGCGTCGAGCTGGATCACATCAGCGTGGAGAACTACACGAAACTGTCGGCGGCGCTGGAGCCCGCCGAGCTCGTGGATATCGGCGCGCCGACGATGCAGATGCGCCTGATCAAGTCCGACGAGGAGATCGCGCTCATCACCGAGGGTGCGCGCATCGCGGACATCGGCGGGTGGGCGTGCGTAGAGGCCATGGGCGAAGGCGTCCCCGAATACGAGGTGGCGCGGCATTCCACCACCACCATGGTGCGCGAGATTGCCGACGCCTATCCGCACACGGAGCTCATGGATACCTGGACGTGGTTTCAGTCGGCGCTCAACACGGACGGGGCGCATAACCCGCTCACGACGCGGCGCCTCGAGCGGGGGGACATACTGAGCCTCAACTGCTTCCCGATGATCTCCGGCTACTATCACGCGCTCGAGCGCACGCTGTTCCTCGAATCGGCGACCCCGCGGGAGATCTCGCGCTGGGAAGTCAACTGC
>CBDTYP010000111.1:0-9223 GCA_965364645.1 uncultured Gammaproteobacteria bacterium
CCCAGGCCTTCAGACGAGCAGAGAGTCCATGGAGAGTGTCGTGGAAGGACTCCGGCGCGGTACGGAGATCCACCGCTGCGTCACGCACGAGCCTGCGCTCCTTCCAGATAGCGGCACGAAGCCCTGTAGAGCCAGCGCCTCGATCGGGGGAAGCGCCGGCCGTGCTCGCGGAGCAGCCTGCCGAGCTGACCTCTGGAGAACTCGAGATTCGCACGGGCCTCGGCAGTCTCGTGGCGCTGGAGGGTCGCAAGGGCCGTGGTCCGGGGGACGAGCTCCATCACCGCGTCCCGCGTGTAGTCGGCGTGGCGGCGCTCGTCGGTGAGCACTATCCGGATGACCTTCTCCGGGTAGTCGCTGGGGGAGTGGGTGCACGCGTCCAGGTGATACTCGAGAGACTCCGCCACGCGTTTCTCGAGGAAGTGCAGGTGGGCGAAGAAGTTCGCGAGCTTCGCCCGCTTCCCGTCGCGGGACTCACTGGGGTCGACTGCGAAGGAGTCGGCGGTGTGGCTGCGGATGACGTGATTGAAGATGTCCGCCATGGGTAGCGTCAGGACCGGTTGCTCGAGGTTTCGCACCGCCTTCCTGTACAGCGCGATGTGCTTGTCCTCGTCGCGGAGATGATTGCGCATCATCTCCGCGAGCTCCGGCTCCTCGGTGTCCGCGATAGGGAAGTAGTCGCTGACCCGGTGGGGATACTCCTCGCCGTTCAGGTACAGGTTCAACACCAGTCCGTGGAGCACGGGATCGGAGCAGATGTCCCGGTGCAGCTGCTTCTTCGTGGACGTGATCAGATTCAACGCCATCATCCGAGGAAGCAGGTGCCGAGTACCAGGAGAACCAGCACGCCGAAGATGACGGAGATCCCGACGATTATCATTACGATGACCTCGACCACGGAATTCTTCTTCTGATACTCCACCGGGTGCTGTTCGCCACTTTCGGGAGAGTCCTGACTCGTGTCGTCGTCTTCGGGGTTCATATTCGTGCTCTCATGGTGTTGCGATCATGCCTTCGCCCGCATCGCCGCCCAATCCGAAGGTTGTCGGGCGGTGCGAAGGAATATCGTGATGATGCCGGCCGCGATGGCAGCAAGGGCGAACCACTGGTAGGCGGACAAACCGAGGAACGCCTTCTCCGTCACCCGCAGGAACTCCGTCTGGAAGCGGAAGGCACCGTAGAGGACGAGGTACAGCGCGAACAGCCGGCCGAAGAGAATCTTGTGGCGGTAGAGCTGCAGGAGGAGCAGGCCGGCGGCGACGTGGAAGGCCATTTCGTAGAAGGCGATGGCGTGACGCGCGATGCCGTCGGCATAGGCGATCGCGAGCGGCCCGTCGTAGGGCAGGCCGCGGCAGCAGCCTGCCAGATAGCAACCGAAGCGGCCGATACCGATGGAGAACGGGAGTATTACCGCGAAGCGATCGTTCGGCGGCATCTTGTACGCCATGAAGGGTTTTGCCGCCTCCGCCACCAGGAAACCAACCAGTAGGGCGCCGATGATGGAGCGCCCGGACAGGAGTAGCGCCGCCCAGTCGTCGAAGTGCTCGATGGGCCACAGGGCGTCGCCCATGAGCACCGCGAGCTTCGCGCCCGCGAGCGCGCCGAGCAGGGTGATCCCCTGAAGAACGTAGTAGCGCCTGCGGTCACGGGGGTCGCGCATGTGCTTCGTCAGCGGAAAGCCGAGCGCCAGCGCGAAGCCCAGCAGCACGGTGACGGCGTAGCCCGGGTGGAACTCGGCCGCCGTTCCTAGAGTAGATAGTTCATCCATAACCACACCGCGACGAACAGGATCAGGGAGAGTCCTTCTGCCAGGTGCACGAGGCGTTCGCGCCTGGACAGGTGGCCGTGAAATCCGATCTCATCCATCGCCATCAACGGCAGGGAGAGTACGAGCACTATGCCGGCGGCAATGTTGGCGCCGGAGAAAGCCAGGACGAAAAAGGTGCCGAGGGTGACGATGATCCCTCCATGCAGCCATTGCTCGGTCCGGGGCACGCGGCGCGCTTTCTCGTGCATCCACGCGTCGACCGCGACGAAGCCGAGATAGGGCACGAGTGCGGCGTAGAGTACGAGCAGACGCATGGGCTCCAGGTGTCAAATCCGAAAACGCGCTCCGTGTTTTCACTTCCAGCATAGTCCATGGGAGTCAGGTGTCGCTTGGCAGAAAGTAGACGAGGGACGTGCAATAGCGCCAATCCGGCGGCAATATGTGTAAAAGAACTGTAAGCCACGCGAGCACCCCCGGAATGGACAGACTGAGAATAAAGGCGGGCCCTTACACCTTCATCGCCCGCATGGAGCGAGAGGCGGCGCCTGCCACTTGCGCCGCCTTCGAGGCGTTGCTGCCCTTCCACGAGCGGGTTATCCACTCCCGCTGGAGCGGCGAGGCCGTGTGGATCCCTCTCGGCGATATGCAGACCGGGGTGGGCTTCGAGAATCACACCTGCCATCCGTCCCGCGGGGATTTCCTGCTCTATCCCGGCGGCTTCAGCGAGACCGAGATCCTGTTCACCTACGGCAGCGCCTCGTTCGCGAGCAAGATGGGCGCGCTGGCCGGTAACCACTTCCTCACGGTGGAGGAAGGCGGCGAGAACCTGGAAGCCCTGGGCAAGCTCGTGCTCTGGCAGGGCGCGCAGGACATCGTGTTCGAAGCGATGTAGAAGGGTCCATTGGCGCCTGCCGGCGAATCTCTGGACTCACGGTCCGGGTGCCTATACCGTATTTGTCTCACAAGAGGAAATTCGTCTCATGCTCGATCAGATCCGTGATGAACTCGCCCCGACCGGTGTGCTCCGTGCCGGCATCAATATGTCCAACTTCCTTCTGGTGACGGGAGAGACCCCGGAGGGAGACCCCGACGGCGTGTCTCCGGATATGGCGCGAGAGCTGGCGAAGCGGCTGGGCGTTCCGGTGACGTTCGTGACTTTCCCGAATCCGGGCGAGCTGGCGGACGCCGCGGTGGAGGATGTGTGGGACATCGGTAACATCGGCGCCGAGCCCGAGCGCGCGAAGCATATTGCGTTCACGCCGGCCTACGTGGAGATCGAGGCGACGTACCTGGTGCCCGCGGGCTCGCCGATTCAGAGCGTCAAGGAGGTGGATCGCGACGGTGTCCGAGTAGCGGTCGGCGCCCGCACCGCCTACGGGCTCTGGCTGGGCGACAATGCCCGCCACGCGGAGCTGGTATGGGCCAAGGGCCTCGACGGCTCGTTCGAGACATTCGTCGAGCAGGAGTGCGACGCCCTGGCCGGCCTGCGTCCCCGGCTTATCCAGGACGTGGAGAAGCTGCCGGGAGCGCGGATTCTCGACGGTCAGTTCACCGCCGTGCAACAGGCTATCGGGACAAAGCCGGACCGTGGAGCCAGCATCGCGTTCCTGCGGGAGTTCGTGGAGGAGATGAAGGCGTCGGGCTTTGTCGCGGAGCTCATCGACAAGCACGGCGTCACCGGTCGGCTCACGGTGGCGCCGCCGGCGTAGACCCTTCTACCAGGAAATCCGCAGGCCGGTACTGAGCCCCCAGCCGCTGTACTCGCCGCCGTCATTGGCGTCGTCCCGCATGGAGTCGTACTCGAGGCCCGTCTGCCATTTGAGCTTGTGGCCGTAGAAGAACACGTTCAGGCCCGCGTAGATCTCGTTGTATTCGTTGCCCTCTCCCTGAACGATCTCGTCCGCGTAGCGGGTCAGCCGCAAGCCGTTGTCGCCCGCGCTACGCAAGTAGGTGTAGCGAAGCACGGTCTGGATTCGCGGAGTGAAATCATACGACGGCATGAGGACGAGTCCCCAGACGTCGCTCTGACCGGCATAGCCGGCGCCGCCGGCGAGATCCGTGCGTGCCCCCCAGGGCCCGTACTTCCAATGCGTCACCAGGGACAGGACCTGGGAGAAGTCCGGGGTGCCCGCGTCGGGGTCCTCGTCGTTGTAGACGTAATCGACGCGGATCGTGCCACTGGCTGATTCCGGCATTCCGGCGAGTCGGTACCCGAGGGAGAGCAGAGAAAACCAGCTCGCGTCGAATTGGCTGAGCTCCGGGCTGCCGTCGGAGGAGTAGAGGCCGGCGCGGTAGCGCCAGCCCTGCCCGAAAATTCCCCTCGCGTCGACGCCCGTGAAGTACTCCTCGGTGAACCAGAGGTTGTTGGTGAGGTTGTTCCTCTGCATGGTCAGGAGCTTTTTCGAAGAGGTCGCCCCGTCAAGGGTGAATCCCGCCGACTGCTTGAGCATCTTGAGCTCGAGATGGTCCCCGGGACTCCAGCCGACATACGCATCGGTCAGGCGCGAGTACATGTCGCCGAGCGGCTCCTCGAGATCGATGTCCGCCTCGATGTTCACGACCCAGTCCTGGAACAGGTCAGCCTTGAACCCGAACCGGAAGCGCCGCCACAGGAACACGTCGGAGTATCGCCCCTGGTCGGCTTCGAAGCGGGCCGCGTCCGCCTGCAGGCGGCCGCTCAGGGCGAACTTCTGGATGCCGGGGTTTTCGGCGTTCTCGTACAGGGTGGCATGGCGCCAGATCCGGTCGAACGCCGAATCCTCCTCTTCCTGGGCGCCGATGACGGGGCCGGAAATGCCCAGGACACCGGCGAGGGTCGCCGCGACGATTCCGCGGAATCTTTGCATCATGGGTGGTGGACGGGACCGGTGACGGGATGCATAGATAGAATCGATAATTAAAATCGGTAAGAACGATTGGATCTATATCAGTCTCGGGGCGTATAAAGCGCCCATTGGCAACCCCCGGAGCAGACGATTAATGGCAACCCCGACCCCCGAGACTCCTCGCGACCCCTGGCTGCTCACCCCGGGGCCCCTGACCACCGCGCCCGAGGTCAAGAGTGCCATGATGCGGGATCTGGGTTCCAGGGACGACGCGTTCGTGGCATTGAGCGAGCGGGTGCGGGAGCGCCTCGTCGGCATCGTCGACGGCGGTCACTCCCACGTCTGCGTCCCGCTCCAGGGCAGCGGCACCTTCGTGGTCGAGGCGATGCTCGGCACCTTCGTGCCGGCGGACGGGGAAGTCCTGATCCTCGTCAACGGCGCCTACGGCCGGCGCATGGCCGACATCTGCGAGCGCATGGGGCGCTCCTGGCAGGTCCTGGAGGCCGCCGAGGACGCGCCCATCGATGTCGTTGCCCTCGACGAGATGCTGACCGCCGCGCCGCACATCACGCATGTCGCGGTGGTGCACTGTGAGACCACCACCGGGATGCGCAATCCCCTGGAGGCCGTCGCCGACGTGGTCGCGAGTCACTGCCGGGGGCTGCTGGTGGACGCCATGAGCGCGTTCGGCGCGCTGCCGGTGGACGCCCGCAAGGTACCCTTCGACGCCCTGGTCGCCTCCAGCAACAAATGCCTGGAAGGCGTACCCGGCGTCGGGTTCTGTCTCGCGCGACGCCAGGCCCTGGAGACCGCGGCGGGCAATTCTCCTTCCGTCTGTCTCGACCTCTTCGACCAGTGGCGCGCCTTCGAGGGTAACGGTCAGTGGCGCTTCACGCCGCCGACCCACTGCCTGCTGGCCTTCGACAAGGCCCTGGACGAATTTTTCGCCGAGGGCGGTGTCGCCGGGCGCGGTGCACGTTACCGGGACAACTGCCGTCTGCTGGTCGAGGGCATGCGCGCCCTCGGCTTCGAGACGCTGTTGCCCGACGAGCTGCAGGCGCCCATCATCGTTACCTTCCATACTCCGGCGGACGCCCACTTCGATTTCGAGACCTTCTACGCGAAGTTGAAGACGCGGGGCTTCGTCATCTATCCCGGCAAGCTTACCGGCGCGGATACGTTCCGGGTGGGCTGCATCGGCCATCTCGGTAGCGAAGAGATGCGGGGTGCGCTCGTCGCGATACGCGAAGTGCTGTCAGAGCTCGGCGTCGCGAACGGCGCGCCCGAGCGCAGCGCTGCCTGAACACAGTAATCGGAGGAACCCAGATGCCGAACTCCAACGAGGAAAAGCAACCCATCGAGGTCAACGGTCGCCGCTACCGATGGCCGACCCGACCGCTGGTGGTCGTCTGCATCGACGGCAGCGAGCCCGATTACGCAGAGTCCGACGGTGGCGGATACATCGAACGCGCCATTGCCGCGGGCGCCATGCCGTTCATGGAGCGCATGCTCGCGTCCGGCACCAACCGGGTGGCGGAGTCGGCGATGCCGTCGTTCACCAACCCCAACAATCTATCCATCGTCACCGGCGCTCCGCCGTCGGTGCACGGCATATGCGGCAATTTCTTCTACGACCGTGAGTCCGATGCCGAGGTCATGATGAACGATCCGAAGTTCCTGCGGGCCGGCACGGTGTTCGCCGCCTTCGGCGAGGCCGGGGCGAAGGTGGTGGTCGTGACCGCCAAGGACAAGCTGCGCCGGCTGCTGGGCGAAGGACTCGTCATCGGACCCGAGGACGCCATCTGCTTCTCAGCCGAGAAGGCGGATACCGCGACCCTCGAGGAGCACGGGATCGCCGACGTGCTGGACTTTGTCGGCAAGCCGCTGCCGACGGTCTACAGCGCCGACTTGAGCGAGTTCATATTCGCCGCCGGTGTCAAGCTGCTCGAGGCGCATCGTCCGGATATCATGTACCTGTCCACAACGGACTACATCCAGCACAAGCACGCTCCCGGCTCCGTGGGCGCGAACGCCTTCTACAAGATGATGGACGGCTATCTCGAGGAGATGGATGCGATGGGCGCCATCATCGCAATTACCGCGGACCACGGCATGAAGGCCAAGCATGACACATCCGGGCAGCCCGACGTCATCTATCTGCAGAGTCTGCTGGACGAGTGGTTGGGCGAGGGCGCCACGCGGGTCATCCTGCCGATCACCGACCCCTATGTCGTGCATCACGGCGCACTTGGCGGGTTCGCGACCGTCTATATCGAAGGGGAGGTCGACACGCCCGCCCTCATCGAGCGGCTCGCGGCACTCCCCGGCATCGAGGCCGTTTACGATCGGGAGGCCGGGTGCGAGCGCCTGGAGCTGCCGCCGGACCGTGTCGGTGATCTGCTGGTCGTCTCTTCCCGGCAGAAGGTGATTGGGCGCACGCCCGAGCATCACGATCTCAGTCAGCTCGGCGAGCCCCTGCGCTCCCACGGCGGGCTCTCGGAGAATCGGGTACCGCTTCTGTTCAACCGCCCGTCGGTGGATCTCGCCCCAGACCGGCGCCTTCGCAACTTCGACATCCTGGATGTCGCACTCAATCATCTTGAAACCGCGCGGGCCGAGGAGTCTGCCAGCGTCGTAGGAGCCTGAACCAATGACTGCGGATCGAACTTCGAATCTGAGTATTGTTGACAACGGGACATTCCCGCTTCGCGAGGGGATGCGCATTGCGGGAGAGCGGGTAGAGCGGGACGAGACTATCGATGTCCTCAATCCCTACTCGAACGAAGTCGTCGGCACCGTGCCCCAGGGCACCGCGGCTGACGTCCGCCGCGCCTTCGACATTGCGGCGGGTTACTCGGCTAAGCTCACGCGATACGAGCGCCAACAGATCCTGCACAGCATGGCCGAGCGGCTGGTGGCCGAGAAGGACGCGATCTCCGACCTGATCACCGCCGAGTCCGGTCTATCGAAGAAGGATTCTCTCTACGAGGTGGGAAGGGCATTCGACGTGTTCAGTCTGGCCGCTCAGCTCTGCATCCAGGACGACGGCGAGATCTTCTCCTGCGATCTCACGCCCCACGGCAAGCAGCGCAAGATCTTCACGACGCGCCAGCCGCTTCGGGCCATCAGCGCGATCACGCCATTCAACCACCCGCTGAACATGGTGGCCCACAAGTTGGCCCCGTCCATCGCCACCAACAACTGCATGGTGATCAAGCCGACGGAGCTGACGCCTCTCACGGCGATAAAGCTCGCGGACATCGCCTACGAGGCAGGCCTACCGCCGCAGATGCTCTCCGTCGTGACGGGTCTCCCGGACGCGATCGGTGAGGAGATGATCACCAACGAGAACATCGATCTCGTGACTTTCACCGGCGGCGTCCCGGTCGGGAAGCACATCGCATCCCACGCCGGCTACAGGCGCACCGTGCTGGAGCTCGGCGGCAACGATCCGCTGATCGTCATGGAGGACGCTGATCTGGAGAAGGCGGCCGATCTGGCCGTGGCCGGAGCAACCAAGAATTCCGGTCAGCGCTGCACCGCCGTCAAGCGCATCCTCGCGGTGGATTCCATCGCGGACGACCTCGCTGCGCTGCTGGTGGAGCGGGCGAAGGGTCTGGTCTGCGGCGACCCGATGGACCCGGCCACGGATATCGGCACGGTCATCAACGAGAAGGCCGCGACCATGTTCGAGCGCCGCGTCGGAGACGCGGTCGCCAATGGCGCCGAGCGTCTCCACGGCGAGCCGCGCCGCGGCGCGCTCTTCCCCCCCACGGTAGTCGATCGGGTCCCCTACGACTGCGAGCTGGTGCGCGAGGAAACCTTCGGGCCCGCCATCCCGATCATCCGCTGCAAGGACATCGACGACGTCATCCGTGTGTCGAACTCGACGGCGTTCGGACTCTCGTCGGGGGTGTGCACCAACCGTCTCGACTACATCACCCGCTTCATCGACGAGCTGGACGTGGGCACGGTCAACGTCTGGGAGGTCCCCGGCTATCGCATCGAGATGTCACCCTTCGGCGGCATCAAGGACTCCGGCCTCGGCTACAAGGAAGGCGTGCTGGAGGCGATGAAGAGCTACACCAACGTCAAGACCTACTCACTGCCCTGGGTCTGAGCGCGGGCGAGAGAGCAAGGAGACGGTATGGTTCGAACCAGGGGCCCCGGCTCCGTCCTTCTGACCATGTCCATCGTAGGCGGACTCGTCGCTGTCCTCGGCCGCTTCGCCTACAGCGCCTACGTCATCGTCCGGGCGGGTGAGTCTCTGAGTTCGATTCCGCCCGGGCCGCTCCTGGTGGATGTGATGCAATTACACTGGTTCGCCCTCTACGGCGTCGCCGCCGGAGCGGTCCTCGGCGTGGTCTTCATAGTGACGGACATCGTGCGCGCGGGAGGCGGGGACAGACAGGTAACTCCTGCATCCGGCGAGGAGCTCAATCCGTTGGCCGAGGACAAGGTCAAGGCGCAGCGCATGGCGCTGGGCGAGCGATTCCTCGATGAAGCCGATCAGGAGGACGGCGGCGACAAGTCGCCGTAGCGGGCCCGCAGCCGCTTCTTGTCGATCTTGCCGACGCTGGTCTTGTCGATGGCGTCGACCACCTCCACCCGCTCCGGAATTGCCCAGCGTGAG
>CBDTYP010000112.1:0-9144 GCA_965364645.1 uncultured Gammaproteobacteria bacterium
GGATGTTGGGCTTCGCTGCGCTCAGCGCCAACCTACAAGATCACAATCGAGAATCGATCGCGGTTACGCCGGTGCGGCGGCGCGCTCCGGGAACAGTCTCGGGCGCGTCCTCCGTTCGGGTGCGAACGCCTCGCGTCCCGTGCTGTTGTCCAACCAGGCCCACAGGGGGCGCCAGTCGTCCAGGCAGCGTTCCTTGCCGATACCGCCGAGTTCGTGGACGCCGATCCCGCGAGCGCTGGCCCGCGGATAGCGGCGGGTCTCCCGCAGCCGGGTCGCGACCTTCAGCCCCGCGCTGTCCAGAGCCTTCTCCAACGGTTTGACTCCGCTTCGGTGGAGCGGTGTGCGGTTGATCACCGCGATGATGCGCGCGTCGCTCTTACACACGGGCTCCACGCGCCGCAGCACCTCTACCAGGGAGAACATCGCGTCGATGTCGATGGGCGACGGCAACACTGGAACGATGATCGTGTCCGCCGTGCGCACGAGATTCGGGAGGTAGGGATCCGCGAGACCCGATGGCGTATCCACGATGACACGCTCGGCGTTCAGCGGCACACGCAACTGAAAGCTGCGGGTCACACCCATGGGATTCTGATAAGCGGCGACCCCGTGGATATCCGCCCGTGCCTCGGGGCGCAAGTCCAGCCAGCGGGTGCTCGAGCCCTGGGCATCGTGATCGAAGAGCGCGGTTCGAAATCCCTTACCCGCGTAGTAAGCGGCGAGGTTGGTGGCAATCGTGGTCTTGCCGGACCCGCCTTTCGGATTGAGCAGCATAATTGTGTGCACAGTACCCCCCCTGGGCATGGATCGTGCCCGACAAGCAGCCCGTCCCTGTGCCTGCAAACGAGCCGTTGGTCTGTTCTGCCTTGCGAATGTCTGCCTGCAATCGGCCCCCGTGATCTCGGCGTCGCGCCGTTTCGAGGGGGCGGATCTATTAGTTTTAAGTATCTTGGGCAGCCTAGGAATTTCTACCACAATGATCTGAGAGCGTCTAGGAACAAAATGCGTGCGGATCGGTGCTTCGTCGAGGGCCAATTCTCGCGCCGGAGGGAACTCGAGGCCGCGGAGATTCTTCTAAGTGATTACCCCCGACAGAGTGAGCCCGACGCCATGACCATGGCCCGTCCCGTGCCCAGGATGCCCCGGGCGCCCGAATCTTCCGGACGCCTCTCGCGCCTGCTGCTCCCCCTGCTCCTGCTCCTCATCCCGGCGGCGGGCGGCGCGCAGGAACAGGAACCGCCTCCCGGCGTCGATAAGCTGCTCTCCGCGGTGGTCGGCGTCCGGGCCCGGGTGCCCGCCGACGCGAGGACCGCCGCGGCGCTGGGCACCGAGCGCACGGGATCCGGCGTCGTCATCGATGCCAACGGCCTCATCGTCACCATCGGCTATCTGATTCTCGAGGCCACCCGGGTCGAGGTGCTGGCCGGGGAGGGTCGCTTGCTGCCGGCCGAGATCCTGGCCTACGACCACGAGACCGGGTTCGGTCTCTTACGTGCGAGCGAGCCCGTGGACGTCGCGCCCATGACGCTCGGCGATTCCTCGCGCCTCGGCAAGGGGGATCAGCTGCTGGTGTCGAGCTTCGGCGGACGGCTGGCGGCCAGGCCGGCGGTCCTGGTGTCGCGCCGGGACTTCGCCGGCTACTGGGAGTATCTGCTGGAGGACGCCATCTTCACCGCCCCGCCCTACCCGCTCTTCGGCGGCGCCGCGCTGGTGGATTCCGCCGGCGAGCTGGTCGGCATCGGATCCCTGGTGGTCCCCGACGCCTACCCCGGCGACGAGCCGCTGGCGGGCAACATGTTCGTGCCCGTGGACCGGCTCAAGGGCGTGCTCGGGGACCTGCTCACCGCCGGCCGCTCCCCGGCCCTACGGCCCTGGCTGGGTGTCTATCTGAGCGAGGTGGACAGCCTGCTGATCGTGCAGCGCCTCGCCGCGGATGGCCCCGCGGCGGGCGCGGGTGTGCAGCCCGGCGACATCATCCTCGGCGTCGGCGGTCAGCCGGTAGCGTCGATGGCGGATTTCTACCGCAAGCTGTGGGCCGTCGGCGCGCCCGGAGACAAGGTGCCCCTCACCATCCTCAAGGGCGCCCAGATGCACGAGGTGAGCGTCACCTCCAGAGACCGCTACGACTGGCTGCGCCTCGAATAGAGGGCCAGCCCAAGATCAGGCTGGCCCTGGTTCTTACTTGATCAGCCGGTCGCGGGCTTCCTGGTACTTGGCCGATGTGCGTTCGATGATCTCGGCCGGCAGGTTCGGCGCCGGCGGCGTCTTGTCCCAGCCGGTGGTCTCCAGGTAGTCACGCACGAACTGCTTGTCGAAGCTCGGCGGGCTCGAGTCCGGCGCGTACTGGTCGGCGGGCCAGAAGCGGGACGAATCCGGTGTCAGCACCTCGTCGATGAGCACGACCTCACCATCGGCATCGAGTCCGAACTCGAACTTGGTGTCGGCGATGATGATTCCCCGTGACGCCGCGTGCACGACCGCCTGCTCGTAGAGCTGCAGGCTGATGTCCCGGACCCGCGCGGCGACTTCGCTGCCCACCAGCTTCACCATGTCGTCGAAGTCGATGTTCTCGTCGTGATCCCCGACGTCGGCCTTGGTGGACGGCGTGAAGATGGTGTTCGGCAGGCGATCCGCCTGGCGCAGACCCTCCGGCAGGCGCACGCCGCTCACCTGGCCGGTGGCCTTGTAGTCCTTCCAGCCCGAGCCGATCAGGTAACCCCGCACGATGGCCTCCACGGGCAGCGGATCGAGTCGCTTCACCACCACGGCCTGGGCAGCGACGCTGGCCCGCTCGTCGTCGTCGGGGATCACGTCCTCGAGCCGCAGGGACGACAGGTGGTTAGCGATGAGATCGGCGGTGCGCGCGAACCAGAAGTTGGACACCTCGGTGAGCACCGCCCCCTTGCCCGGTATCGGGTCGGGCAAAACGACGTCGAACGCCGACAGCCTGTCCGATGCGACGATGAGCATGTGGTCGTCGTCGACGGCATAGATGTCGCGGACCTTGCCGCGGTTGATGAGCTCGAGGCCCTGCAGATCGCTATGAAACACGGGTTCGGCAAGTACCGCCATGGTGGATATGTCCTCGGTTGCGGGTCTGGAAGCGAATTTCGATGAAGGTGCGAAGTTTAACCTGCAATTCCGAAAGCCACTACATCTGCGTATGCAGACCGGAGGCGTAGCGCATGAACAGGCGCTTCAGGGGCGGCGATCGGTCCACCACGTCGAGGCCCAGGTTGCGCGCCAGGCGTAGCGCCTCGAGGCGGCTGCCGAACAGCCACTGGAAGCCGCTCATTCCCTGCTGCATCAACTTGTTGCGGCCCTTGCGCCAACGCTCGTAGGGACGCAGGTTGCCCAGGCGCCCGACGTCGCGGCCCCGGGACCAGGTGTCCTGGAGCACCTCCGCCAGGGCGGCGGCATCCTGCAGGCCCAGGTTCGCGCCCTGTCCGGCCAGGGGATGCACGGTGTGGGCCGCATCGCCCACCAGGGCCAGGCGCTCGGCGACGTAAGCCCGGGCGTGCAGATGGCGCAGGGGAAAGGCGGCCCGCTCGCCCACGGGCTCCAGGGCCCCGAGGCGGGACTCGAAGGCCTCCTCGACGGCGCGGGCGAAGCCCCGGTCGTCCATGGCGAGCAACGCCTCGGCGTGCTCGGGGAGCGTCGACCAGACGATGGAGCAGAAGCGCCCGGGGAGCGGCAGGAAGGCCAGCGGGCCATCGGGGAGGAAGCGCTGCCACGCGGTCTCCCGGTGCGAGAGCTCGGTGCCCACCGTCGCGACCACCGCCCGCTGTCCGTAATCGCCGCCGTCGCATTGGATGCCCGCGAGCTCGCGCACCCGCGAATGGCTGCCGTCGGCGGCCACCAGAAGGCGCGCGTGCACGCGGGCGCCGCCGAGGCGCAGGGTCACGCGATCGGTGTCTACTTGGAAGTCCTCGAGCGCCTCGGGCCGGAACAGCTTCAGCGTCTCGAGAGACGTCATGCGCGCGGCGAGGCCCCGCTGCAGGACCACGTTCTCGACGATGTGGCCGAGCGCGTCGCTGCCGATCTCGGCGCTGTCGAAGTGCACGCTGCCACCGCCGGCGGCATCCCAGACCCGCATCTCGCGAAACACCCCGGCGCGCTCCAGGGGCAACGTGTCCCACACGCCGATGTCGCGGAGTATCGCCTCGGAGGCCCTGGTCACTGCACTCACCCGCAGCTGCCACTCCGTCCCCGGCGGCGGCGGCGGCTCGCCCGACTCGACGACCGCCACCCGCAGGCCCGCCTCCGCAAGCGCGCAGGCGAGGGTCCCGCCGGTGATGCCGCCGCCGACGATGGCCACATCGTAGTTCACAGGGGCAAGCCCCTGGCGAGCCTGCTCTGGCGCCCCGCGAGGCCCATGGCATGGTTACCGAAGTAGCGTTTGACCGGGGGCAGGAGATCGAATGCCAGCAGGCCGAGATCCCGCCCGAGCACCAGCGGCGCGAGGCGGTTCGAGAACAGGCGCACCAGCGTATCGGTGGCCCGTGACACGAGGCGCTGATCCCGGTCGCGCCACGCAGCGTAGCGGGCCAGCACCGCGGGGTCGCCGGGATCCCCGCCCTCGCCCAGGGCCGCGGCGACGACCTCCGCCAGCGCTGCCGCGTCCCGCAACCCCAGGTTGAGGCCCTGGCCCGCCACCGGGTGCAGGTGATTGGCCGCGTTACCGATGATGGCGAAGCGTTCGCCGGTAACGGCCGTCGCGCTGATCCTCTGCAATGGGAATGCGCTCCGCGGACCGGCGGAAACGAAGCCGCCGAGACGGGTCCCGAACTGCTCGCCGAGGGCGGACAGGAACCCGTCCTCGTCGAGGGCCGCGATTCGCTCGCCGGTATCCGCGTTCATGCTCCAGACGAGTCCGCAGTGATGGCCCTGCATGGGCAGCAGCGCGAGCGGGCCGTCCGCCGTGAAGCGTTCGTACGCGACGCCCTCGTGGGGACGGCGGGTCTCCACACGCGTCGTGATCGCCCATTGACCGTAGTCCTTCTCGCACACAGGGACGCCGAGACGCTCGCGCAGGGCCGAGCGCCCGCCATCGCAGAGCACCACCAGATCCGCGCGCACGCCGGACGGCAACGGGCTCGTCCCCGACTCGCCGGACCGGGCGATGGCGAGCCGTGCGCCTTGTCCCGCGTCCACGTGCACGTCTTCCACGACGGCCGGGCGCAGGATCTCCACGGCGTCCTCGGCGTGCAGCGCCCCGGCGAGCGCGCGGCCGAGCTCCGCCGCGGGGATGACGTAGCCGAGCGCGTCGACGCCGTGGTCTTGCGCGCGCAGACGCGCGAATCCGAAGTGACCGCGATCGGAGACGTGGATTCGCGTTATGGGGGTAACGGCTCCGGCGACGGACGACCACACGCCCAGCGCGTCGAGAATGCGGCGGGACCCCTGGGACAGTGCAATGGGGCGGGAGTCGTAGGCGGAGGCTGCGCGCTCGCCGCCGGCGCCGGCCTCGACGACCACGACGGGGATCCCGCTGCGGCCCAGGGCCAGCCCGAGGGCCGTGCCGACGAGCCCGCCGCCGGCGATGGCAACGGGCCGGCGGCCTTCACCGGCCGGGACGGGACGCGTGCCTTGATCGGCGTGGGCGCTCATGGGGTCTCAGCCTTGTCCGACGATGGCCTCGATGTCGTCGGCGGCCTTCGGCGCGGCTGCGGTCAACACCTTGTTGCCGGTCCGGGTGACGAGGACGTCGTCCTCGATCCGGATGCCCGTGTTCCACCACTTGCGCGCCACCTGCTTATCCCCGGGCGCGACGTAGAGACCCGGCTCGACCGTCATGACCATGCCGGGTTCCAGCACCCGCCACTCGCCTTCGATCTTGTAGTCGCCGACGTCGTGCACGTCCATGCCGAGCCAGTGTCCGGTGCGGTGCACATAGAACTTGCGGTAGCGGCCCTTCTTGATGACAGTGCTGGCCCTGCCCTTGATGAGCCCGAGCGCCACCAGCCCCTCGGCGAGCACTTCCACGGCCGCCTCGTGAGGCTCGTTCCAGTGATTGCCGGGCTGCACCTTCTCGATGGCGGCCTCCTGGGCCTCCAGCACCACATCGTAGAGGGCGCGCTGGGTCTTGGAGAAGCGTCCGTTGACGGGAAATGTCCGCGTGATGTCGGACGCGTAATAGTCGTACTCGGCGCCCGCATCGATGAGCAGCAGATCGCCGTCGCGCAGCGTGTCGCGATTCTCGACGTAGTGCAGGACGCAGGCGTTCGCGCCGCCCGCGACGATGGACGGGTAGGCGGCGCGCCGGCTGCCTGCCCGCATGAATTCGTAGTTGAGCTCCGCCTCGATCTCGTACTCGGTCATGCCGGGGCGGCAGGCGCTCATGGCGCGTATGTGGGCGTCGCCGCTGATCTCCATGGCCCGGGTCATCGCCCGGATCTCGCCCTTGCTCTTCACGAGACGCATCTCGTGGAGCAGGTTGTCCAGCGCGACGAACTCCGCCGGCGAGGTCACGCCCGCGTTCGAGCGCGTGCGCACCCGATTCACCCAGCCGATCATGCGCTGGTCGAAATCGGAGTAGTAACCCATCGCGTAGTAGACGCGGGACTGATTCTCCAGCAGACCGGGCAGGATGTCGTCGATATCGCCGATGGGAAACGCATCGTCGGCGCCGTAGTCCGCGCAGGCGCCCTCGAGCCCGCTGCGCTTGCCGTTCCAGAGCTCCATCTCCGGGTCCCGCTCACGGCAGAACAGCACGAACTCGCCGCGCTTGCGTTTCGGAAGGAGCACCGCCACGGCCTCGGGCTCCTCGTAGCCGGTGACGTAGTAGAAGTCGCTGTCCTGCCTGTAGGGATACTCCACGTCCCGGTTGCGCTCCCTCACCGGCGCAGCGGGCAGGATAGCGATACTGCCCTCCCCCATCTCCTCCATGATCGCGCGCCGTCTCCGGGCGAACTCTTTCTTGTCCAAGTCGGAAGCGCTCTCCAGGGTGGACTTCAGTGCAGGCGGTGCGCTTTGTCGCCGGGCTGCGGGCCGCCCTGCAGCTCTTCGAATATCAGCATGACGCCGACCCGCATGTACTCGACGATCTCGCTGTAGTCCGCTTCCGAGGATTCCGATTCCTCCGCGTCCGTCCTGAGGCGCGTGACCTCGGAGAAATCGGAGAGGATCTCGAGCGCGTCCTTGGACAGGCGCGCCTGGACGTCGCCCTCGGCGCTGCCGATGCCGTACAGGAAACCGGCACACCAGTTCGCCAGCGCCTCGCTGCGCACGCCGAGTCCTGTATCGTCGTCAGGAAGTAAAGGAACGAAATTGCACTGCCCCGAGCATAGCGTTCTTACCGTGTCGGTCAGCACGCGCAACAGTTCGTTCCGGCAGTCGTCCCTGGCCTTCTGCACGCGCTGCTCGGGCCCGAGTACCTCCTCGAGCCAGCGGGTCGGGGCCCGCTCCTCGACGCCGCACAGCATGCCACAGAGCAGTCCATGGCATTCGGCAGCGCCGAGCTCCGCGCGCGCCCGGGTCAGGGCCTGCGAGCAAACGATGTAGGATGTAGTCATTGCGTTCATCTCACGTGAATTTCAATGCGATCCCGGCGAAGCCCCCCGGCGACGCCGCCTGCCGACGCCAGGCGCCGGTCGGCGTGGGTATGCTAACACCGTCGGTCCGATCGTCGAAACCATGGCTGCACCGCAGCGGCGCCGAGCCCCGGGGCGACGTTGACCGGCCAGTGCTCGCGCCCTATATTGGGGAGACTGGTGCTAGAAACAAGGACAACTGCTCGCTGCAAGCACTTGACTCCTATGGAACGAGACCAGAACTCTTCAGGAGCCGACCCCGTGGATCTCCGATCCCTGGAATCCCAGGTCGACGAGCTCATTCAAACCTGTGAGCAACTCACCGACGAAAACCGCGCGCTGCGGGACCAGCAGTCGACGCTGGTGGCGGAACGCGCAAGTCTCATCGAAAAATCCGAGCTCGCGCGCTCTCGCGTCGAAGCGATGATCGCGCGGCTCAAGGCAATGGAAATCGGCACATGAGCAATCAGGGCGAAGCGGTCACGGTTGATATCCTCGACAAGCAGTACACGATTTCCTGTTCACCGGGCGAGAAGCAGGATCTGCTCGAGTCCGCGCGTATTCTCAACGAACGACTGAGAGAGGTGCGCGGCGGCGGCAAGGTTCTGGGAACCGAGCGCATGGCGGTTATGACGGCGCTCAACGTCATTCACGAGTACAACCTCCTGCAGAAGGCTCAGGGCGAGGTCGACGACACGCTGGATCGCTTGCGCGGCAAGCTCAGCAGCGCCATCGGTCGACGCGAACAGTTGGAAGCGATAGACTGATCCGCGATGCCCTCTGCGGTGTTCGCGAGCGGCCTAGTAATCGCTTGAGCCTAATCGTCCACCCTTGGGAACTGGCCGTCGGCGTTGTTGTGCATGTCCGTCCTGGCAGCGGAAAGCCTGATATGCCGCGAGAAGCTCCCTGTTTGAACCAACCTGGTTCAAGGGTCATGGCGCGCAGCGGCAATTGCGGAGGGCGTCACCGGTTCCCCCTCGTGCGTGCGTCTCGTTTCCACCCCGAATCCTGACCTCCCCATGGCGCCCCAATGAAGTCCCGGCGCGGGTTGCGTTCCGAAATGCGGGCCCGGCGACGTGCCGTCCCCGAAAGTCAGCGCACCCCCATGGCCCGCGCGCTGGCGCGGAACCTCGGCGCGAGCCTGCGCGTGCGCCGCGCGCACCGCATCGCGTGCTACCTCGCCAACGACGGAGAGATCGATCCCGGGCCAGCCATGAGCCTGCTCGGCGGCGGCGGGCGGCGGATCCTGCTCCCCGTGCTGCGCGGCGAGCGGCTGTGGTTTCTTCCCTTCGCGCCCGGGACGCCGCTCGCGGCGAACCGCTTCGGCATCCCCGAGCCGGCCGTCTCGGCGCGCCATCGCTGCCCGGCGCGGGACCTGGATATCGTGCTGATGCCCCTGGTGGCTTTCGATACGGCCGGCAACCGGCTCGGCATGGGCGGTGGTTTCTATGATCGTACCTTCGCCTATCTGCGCAACCGCTCCATCTGGAAGCGCCCGCTGCTCATCGGCGTCGCCTACGAGTTCCAGCGGGTGGAGGCCCTGCCGGTGCAAACGTGGGACATCCCCCTGCAGGGCATCGCGACGGAGAAACGGCTGTATCGCTTCGATTGA
>CBDTYP010000113.1:0-9131 GCA_965364645.1 uncultured Gammaproteobacteria bacterium
GGCTCTCGCAGGTGCGCCAGAGACCCCAGAGCGTCGCAAAGTGCTCCTCCGACGTCAGCACGTCGTCCCCGCGGCCGACCTCCTCGCACAGTCTGTGGCAGCGGCGATAGAGCTCGGCGACGGAAGGAGAGCCCGCGCCATGGTTGTTGATGAGCACCGCGCCCATGCTGGTGAGCAGCCTCAGCTCGAGCTGCGTTCTCTCGGGGGTGGCGGGCAGCTTCTCGATCAGGTCGATGGCGCGCTGGAAGTGGCGCTCCGCCTCGATGTTTGCTGACCCCTCCGCCGCCTTGCGGGCGGCGGCCTCCCAGTACTCGATGGCTCTCGCGTTATGATTCGCCTCAGTCAAGTGATGAGCGAGCACCTCGGGGTTCGACTCCCAGTAGCTCGTGAAATCCTGCTCGAGGGCCGTGGCGATGCGGCCGTGGATCTCCTGGCGCCTGCGCCGCAGCAACGATTGGTACGCCGCGTCCCGCAGCAACCCGTGCCGAAACGTGTACAGAGACTCCGGCGGCTGGCCGCGGCGATCCACGAGCGCCTCGCCCTGCAACGAGTAGAGCGCGGAGTCGAGCTCCCTCGTAACCAAGGGGGCGACGGCCGCCAGCAATCGATAGTGGAAGTCCCGCCCGATCGCGGCGCCGGTCTGCGCGACGCCCTTCGCTGCGTCGAGACGATCGAGCCGGGACATGAGTGAGCTCTGCAGCGTGTCGGGGATCGCAAGATCCCGGGGGCGATCGCGTGTCGACTCCCCGTCGCCATCGCTCGCCGAGAGTGCGCGGATCAGCTCCTCCACGAACAGTGGGACGCCGTCTGTCTTCTCCATGATCTCGGTCTCGAGAACAGCGGGCAGCCCGGCGTCCTCCAGCAGCCGACGGACGAGCTCCGCGCTCTGCGAACCGTCGAGGCGCTCCAGCTCGATGGTCGAGACGTGATCGAGCTTGCCCCAACGCCCGATGTGCTCGGGCCGATGGGTGCAGATCATCATCACCGGGACGTCCTTCACCTGCTCGGCGATGTTGTCCAGGAGCTCCAGCGACGACGGATCGGCCCAGTGCATGTCTTCGAACAGCACGAGCATCGGCCCGCCCCCGGCTGAAGCCAGCAGCTGGTCCGACAGTGCGGAGATCGTGCGTTGCTTCAGCTGAGTCGGCCCGAGGTTGAGCTCGGCGTAACGCCCGTCGGAAGAGATGGAGAGAAGCCTCGCCAGCAGCGCCCGATACTCCTCCGTGTCCTGGGCGAATCGCTGCAGGAACGTTTTGACCTTGTCGAATTTGCTTTCGGGTTGCTCCGCGAGATCAATACCCGCGGCATGATGGATCTGCTCGATGAAGGGCTGAAAGGCGGAGTTCGTGTACAGCGGAGAGCACTGGTAACGAATCCGCAGGGTGTCTGCATCGGCGATGTGGGCGTAGGCGGTCCTGGCGAGACGGGTCTTACCGATTCCGGCTTCACCGGAAATCATCACCACCTGTCCCCGGCCCGCGCTCGCGCTCTTCCAGATCTCCCGCAATCGATTCAGCTCGTCGGTGCGACCGACCAGGGGGCTCAGCCGAGCCTTCAGCGCGGTGTCGAAACGGCTCTGGGCGTCTCGGGGCTCGAGGATCTGCCAGGCGCGAATGGGATCGGGGCTCCCCTTCACCTCCTTCAGCCCGAGATCCCGCGTCTTGAACGCTTCGCCCGCGAGGCGGTAGGCGGCAGGATCGATCACGACGCAATTGGTCTCCGCCAGACCCTGCATGCGCGCGGCGAGATTCGGCGTATCACCGACCACCGCGCGCTCTTCGGAAGCACCTTTGCCGATCAGGTCGCCGACCACCACCAGCCCCGAGGCGAGACCCGCCCGCACCGCGAGCTGCACGCCCTTCTCGGCGCCGATGTCCGCATCCAGCGCGCGCACGGCCTCTACGACCTCCAACGCCGCATGGATGGCGCGCTCCGCGTCTTCTTCGTGGGCCTGGGGATATCCGAAGTACGCCATGATCCCGTCACCCATGTAGCGGGCGACGAAGCCGCCGTAGCGTTCGATCACCCGGGCGCAGCTCACCTGATAGCCCCTGATGATGTCGCGAAGATCCTCCGCGTCCATCTGCAGGGACATCTCGGTGGAACCGACCAGATCGGTGAAGAGGATCGTGAGCGGCCGCCGCTCGGCCTCGTCTTCCGCTCGGGCGGGGGGCGCAGACGGTTCAGCGCGGGCCGAGGGCGCGCCGGGAAGCTCGGTGCCGCAGCCGCCGCAGAATCTATCCCCGGGCTCGTTCAGGAAGCGGCAGGTCGCGCAGGTGACCGGCAATGCCGCGCCGCACTGGGCGCAGAAGGCGCGTCCCTCACGGTTCATGTGCTCACAGCTGAGACATTGCATACCGTGCTACCTGCGTGTGGGGGCGGAGGAGAACCATGTATACCAGAAAGACGGGAACAATTGTGTAACCGGCCGAACCGGCTACGGCCAGAGTCCTATGTAAGCAACCCGTCTTCGAAGGGAAAGCCCGAGAGCGGCTCCGGCCCGTCCGCGGTGATCAGGATCTGGTCCTCCAGCTTCACACCCTCCCGGCCCCCTACCGCGCCGATGTAGCTCTCGAGGGAGAACACCATGCCGGCCTCGACAACCTGATCGGGATCGGACAGACGATCGATATCCCCACGGTTCGGCAGGAAAGGATATTCGTCCTTGAGTCCGACGCCGTGAGCCAGGCCGTAGCGATAGGTTGAGAACTCCTCGGGTATCGGCCACTCGCTCTCCACCACATCGCGAAGCGTGCGTCCCGGCTGAAAGAGGTGTCTGTTGTGCGCGATCTGATCGAAGGACATGCGATAGAGACGTCGCTGCTCCGCCGTTGGCTCCCCTGGTCCGCAGAGATACGTGCGGGAGATGTCCGCGCAGTAGCCGTGGGGACCGATCATGTCGGTATCGAACGCGACGAGGTCTCCCGCCTCGATGGCGCGATGACTGCATTCCTGCATCCAGGGATTTGTCCGCGGACCGGAGCTCAGCAACCGCGTCTCGATCCACTCGCCGCCATGGGCGATGTTCGTCTGGTGCAATATCGACCAGAGCTCGTTCTCGGTGATGCCCGGGCGAAGCGCCTCGCGCATCTTCGCCATGCCGAGCTCCGCCACGGCGACCCCGTGACGTATGCAGGCGATCTCCTCTTCCGACTTGATAAGCCGTGCACTCTCGAGCAATCCCTCGCCGTCGACGACCCGAAGTTGCTTGTCAGCGAGAGCCTGCGCGCCCATCGGGTCGACATGATCGATGGCGATGCGGTGTTCCCCGGCGCAATGGGCGTCGACGAGTGCCGCGATCTCTTCGGCCCACCGCACTGCCCGCTCGCCCTTGCGGCTCCCGGCATAGAAATGTGTCCAACCACCGGCCGGACGCACCTCGCCCACCGTCTCGATTGTCTCCGCCTCCACCGGCCAGCGACCGCCACCGAATTCGAACAGCACCGGCAGACCCTGGACCGGCACGAATGCGCAGCGTACGTGATTGTGCAGGGTCCACACCGCCATGTTGCGCGTGCCGGTTGCGTAACGGATGTTGCAGGGGTCGAAGAGCACGACTCCGCCGAGGCCATCGGCTTCGAGAGCGCGGCGCACCCGCTCGAGGCGGTAGGCTCGCAAACGCCGCAGAGCCGCATCATCGAGCGGATCAGAGAGCTCGCGAGACATCCACGTTACTCATTATCTATGACCAGACACTCTCGCCGCTTGCTTCCCGGTGTCCGCCGGTCGCAGCAGGAGACAGAGGGGCAGGGGCAAGAGCACGATGACGGCCATGGCCAGCATGGCCGGCGCGAGACCGAGTCCGTCGCCGATGACGCCGAATACGATCGGACCCACGATGGACCCCGCGCTGGCAACGGTATAGATCGCGCCAAACCCCCGGGAATGCCGCTCGGACCGGACCAGATCACTTACCGTGGCATATGTAATGGATGAGGAGCCCTGGAGGGCCAGGCCCACGATCGGGAGAAGGAGAAAGGCCGCCAGAGTGGGTGCATAGAGGACGGCGACGATTCCCGCGGCCGTCAGGACTTCCGCCACGATCAGGGAACGCCGTACGCCGATTCGATCGGCGAGATAGCCGCACCCGATCTTGCCGAAGATACCGCCGGCGAGCGTCAGCACGACTGCGAAGGTCGCGAGCCCGACCGGTACCTGCTTCTCCAGCATGAGGAAGGCGAGAAAGGTTAGGAAGCCGCTCTGCACCGCTATGTCCAGAAACACGATGACGACGAGCGCGGCGAAGCCTGTCCGGTCACGGATGCCCCAGCCGACACGCTCTCCAGTCGACGCCGCGCGGGCTTCGACGGCGGGTCGCGCACCCACACGCAGGCGCCGGAGTACGAAGTAGAGGGCAGCTGCGCCGACCAGCGCCGTAACGCCGAATCCGGTCACGACCCCCTGCCAGGCGATGCCCGCCCCGATGGCGAGGCTGTAGAACGCCGTGAACGACAGCTTGCCGATGTCGCCGGCGGAGTTGAATGCGCCGATCGCGGTGCGAAAACCCGCGCCTTTGATGGTGTTACTGATGATCGACGAGGAGAGTGCATGTTGAAAAGCGCCGCCGAACCCGATCACGAACATGCAGAACGCGATCGCCACGATCCCCGGGGAGAGTGCAAGGGCGATATAGCCGAATCCGGCGCAGACGAGTCCGAACACGAGCAGGCTTCGTTCTCCCAACCGCTCCGACAGCATGCCGGAAGGCAGCTCGAACAATGCCATGGCGACGTTCTTCACGGCGCGAAGGACGCCGACCTGCGCGTAGGTGAGGCCGAATGCCTCCGCCAGGGTCGGCAGGATCACGTAGAAAGCGGAGCTCAACCCATCCTGCACGCCGTGAACGCCGCAGCATGCCGCCACGGTGAGTCTGCGCTTGCGGGGCTCGTCTGCGTCCACGGCGCCGGTCACGTTCAACCGGGTGCCAGGTCGATGCCCACCGGACAGTGGTCCGACCCGAACGCGTCGGGCCAGATGAAGGCATCGCGAACGCGTTTCATCGCCGACGGCGACGCCATCACGTAGTCGATCCGCCATCCGACGTTTTTCTGCCGCGCGCCGCCCCTCTGGGTCCACCAGCTATAGTGGCCTTCCTCGCCGGGGTGCAGCGTGCGGAAGGCATCGATCCATCCAGCCTCGATCCATCGATCCACTTCCGCGCGCTCCTCTGGAAGGAAACCGCTGTTCTTCTTATTGTCCTTGGGCCGGGCGAGATCGATCTCACAGTGCGCAGTATTGAAGTCGCCCATCACCAGAACGGGCCCGCGGCGGCGAAGCTTCTGCATTTGCTCGAAGACCGCACGATAGAAGTCGAGCTTGTAGGGTACTCGGCTGTTGTCGCGATCCTTGCCGCTGCCTTTCGGGAAGTAGGCGTTGATAATCGCGAGACCGTCGAAGCGTGCGATCTGCAGGCGTCCCTCGATATCGAGGCGGGGCTCACCCAACGACGTCACGACGCGCTTCGGCTCCAGGCGGCTGAAGATCCCGACGCCACTGTAGCCCGGACGCTCGGCGGGAGAGAAGTAGGTATGCCAACCGGCCGGCGAACGGATCTCATCGGGCAGTTGCTCGGGGAATGCGCGCACTTCCTGCACGCCTATGACATCCGCCTTGGATTTCGCGAGGAAGTCCGCAAAGCCCTTCTTCGCGCAGGCGCGCAGTCCGTTCACGTTCCAGCTGATTACTCGCATGCTCGGATTCCAAACAAACAGATCTATGGCAGCAGCACGGTTGATCCGGTCGTGCGTCGCTCGTGGATGGCGCGATGGGCCTCCGCGGCCTCGCTCAGGGGATAGGTGTGGTTGATTGTGCTCCGGACGACATCCGAACGCAGCACGTCGAACAGAGCCGTGGCGGCTTCCTCGAGCGCGTCGCGCGTCGCGAGGTAGTGCATGACCGCGGGCCGCGTGATGAAGAGAGATCCGCGCGCCCCGAGATCCTGGATGACGTCTACCGGATCCGGCGGACCGGACGCGTGGCCGTAGGCGGCGCACATGCCGAGCATGCGCAGGCTGTCCAGGGACTTCGCGAGCGTCGCCTTGCCGATGGACTCGTAGACCACGTGCACGCCCTCGCCGTCCGTCAGCTCGCGGCAGCGGGCAGCGAAGTCCTCGGTGGCGTAGTTGACGACGTGATCGCAACCAAGCCCCCATGCTGTCTCGGCCTTCGCCTCGGAGCCGACGGTACCGACGACGGCGGCCCCCAGATGCTTCGCCCACGGGACCAGCACGTTTCCCATACCGCCGGCGGCGGCATGCACCAGTACCCAGTCGCCGGGCTTCACCGCGTACGTCTTGTGCAGCAGATAGTAGGCCGTGACCCCCTTCATGAAGATGCCGGCGAGCGCGGTCGCGTCGATTCCCTCCGGAATCTTCAGCAGGGTCGAGACCGGGTAGAGACGTTCCTCGCAGTAGGCGCCGAGGGGCGGCAGCCCGTAGACAACCCTGTCGCCGACGCGGAAGTCCTCGACACCGGGGCCGAGCTCCAACACCTCGCCCGTCGCCTCGAAGCCAACGATGACCGGCGGCTCTCCCACGGGCCAGGGATGCGATACGCCGCCGCGATGATAGGTATCGGCGTAGTTGACCCCGATTGCGATGTGGGCGAGGCGCACCTCGCCGGTTCCCGGCCTGCCGACCTCGACGTCCTCGTACCGGAATACCTCCGGACCGCCCATCTCATGAATGACCGCCGCCTTGGGCATGGATCGCTTCCAGATTCGAAGACGCAGAATCATGAACGAATTCGTTGCCCTTGGCGAGCAAGAGGGGCGAGCAAGAGGGGGCGAGCAACCGGCGATCGGAAGGGCTCACGATATCCCGACTACAATTGAAGAGGAATGGCCGAGCATCAGAGTTTCTCCCGTGTACTGATCGTAGGCGCCGGCCCAACCGGGTTGACGGCGGCGGTTGAACTCGCCCGTCGCGGCATGATCGCCGACGTCATCGAGAAGCAGGAGGCCGCGTCGAATCTTTCCCGCGCCGTCGGCATCCTCCCATCCAGCATGGGCATCCTTCAGGCATCCGGTGTCGCTGATGCCATCCGCGACGAGGCTGTTCCGTACCAGGCCGCGGTGTTTCACGACGAAGGGTCGGTACTGGCGCGCCTGGACCTGACCGAGCTCCCCGAGCCCGATCTGCGCCTCTTTGGGCTCGCCCAGGATCGTACCGAGACCCATCTGCGGACGGCGTTCGAATCCATGGGTGGGAGGGTCGCCTACTCGACCGAGCTCACGGAACTCGTACAAGACGACGTATCGGTGCGCGTGACCGCGGGTGGAGAGGAAGCCGTATACGACCTCGTCATCGGCGCCGATGGCGCGCACAGCACTGTACGCCACGCGCTCGGGCTCGCCTTCAACGGCCATACGCTGCCCGAGCAGTGGTCCATCGCCGATGTCGAGTCTCCCGACTGGCCGACGCCGGACGAGTTTCATGCCTATCTTCGCGGCGGCGGCCGGGTCGTCATCGTCGCGCCGCTGGAGAAGACCCGCTTCCGCCTGGTCTCCAACACCGACGATGCTCTCGCCACGCTGCCGGTACCCATGAATCTCACCCGGGTTCGCAGGGAAGCCACGTTTCAGATCTCGGTTCGTCAGGTCGAGCACTACCGATCGGGCCGCGTGTTCCTCGTCGGCGACGCGGCGCACTGCCACTCGCCGGTGGGCGGCAGGGGGATGAATCTCGGCATCGCGGACGCCGCCGATCTCGCCCGGCGCATCGTCGACGGTGACCTCGACGGCTACGACAAGGCGCGGCACGCCGCGGGCAGGGACACCATCGCCTTGAGCGAGCGGGGCAGGCGGACCGTGACGTCGACGAATCCCTTGACCCGCGGGCTCATGAAGTCCGCGCTGCGAACGATCGCCGCCCTGCCCTCCCTGCGCAGACGCTTCGTCCGGGGTATCCTCACGCTCTGAGCCCGGAACCGGGCACGATAGAAGAGCGCACGATGACCGAGCAGCCTGGCGCCCTCGCGGGCCTCCGTATCCTGGATCTGAGCCGCGTGCTCGCGGGACCCTTCTGCACCCAGATGCTGGCGGACATGGGTGCTGAAGTGGTCAAGGTGGAGCGGCCAGGCGTCGGCGACGAGACCCGCACCTGGGGCCCGCCCTACGTGAAGGACCCGGAAGGCGAAGACACCACCGAGAGCGCCTACTACCTCTGCGCGAACCGCAACAAGCGTTCCGTCACCGTGAATTTCTCCCGCCCGGAAGGTGCCGCACTCGTGAAGCGCCTGCTCGCCCGCTGCGACGTGCTGGTGGAGAACTTCAAGGTCGGCGGCCTCGAGAAGTTCGGGCTCGGCTACGAGCAGCTGAAAGAAGAGTTCCCCGAGCTCGTTTACTGCTCGATCACCGGCTTCGGGCTGACCGGCCCCTACGCGGAGCGCCCCGGCTACGACATGATGGCCCAGGGCATGGGCGGACTCATCAGCATCACCGGCGAGCCGGATCGCCTGCCCAGCAAGGTGCCGGTGGCCATCAACGACATCATGACGGGCATGTACACGGCGGTGGCGCTGCTCTCCGCGCTGCGCCACCGGGATCGCACCGGCGAGGGCCAACAGATAGACGTGGGGCTCCTGGACGTGCAGGTCTCGTGGCTCGCCAACGTAGCATCGAACTATCTGATCGGCGGCAAAATCCCCCAACGCCTCGGCACCGCGCACCCCAACACCGTGCCATACCAGGTCTTCCCCACGGAGGACGGATTCATCATCATAGCCGCCAACAACGACGGGCAGTTTGAGCGCTTCTGCCGGGCCGCCGGCGCGACGGAGCTCCTCGACGATCCGCGCTTCAAGAGCAACGCGCTACGCTCCGAGAACCGCGACGCCCTCATCCCACTGGTGGAGTCGATCGCGCGCACCCGGACCACCGCCGCCTGGATGGAGATGCTGGAATCCGGAGGGGTGCCCTGCGCGCCGGTCAACACAGTGGATCAAGTGTTCGCCGATCCTCAGGTAAAGGCGCGGGGAATGCAGATAAGCATGGAACATCCATTGGCGGGCGATGAGGTGAACCTCGTGGGTTCACCCGTCAAGCTCTCCGGGACACCGGTGAGCTATCGCCGACCGCCGCCGACCCTGGGGCAGCACACGGACGATGTTCTGCGCGAGCTGTTGGACATGAG
>CBDTYP010000114.1:0-9130 GCA_965364645.1 uncultured Gammaproteobacteria bacterium
GATCTTCTCCGCCTCCCGCTGCAGCATGAGCGCCTGCTCGATCGCGCCGGTACCCGCCACCTCGGAGGTGTGCACCTTGATGGTGCCGCCATCCATGCCGGCCTTCTTCAGATGGTGCTTGGCCTTGTCCGGATCGTAAGCCCGGATGGCCATGTCCTTACAGTACATGGGATCGACCGGGGAGATGGGCTGGTCGTTACCCAGCATGCCGTTGCCCTTGTAGATGAGCTTCAAGATGCGCTCGCGATTCTGCAGATGCTTGATGGCGAGGCGCAGCTCGTTGCTGTCCGTCGGCGGGCGATCCGTCATCATGGCGAAGTTCGTGTACTGCCCGGCCTTCGTGTTGACGACACGCACGCCGTCGGTCTTGCTGATGCGGGGGATGGCCTTCGGGTCCAGTCCTGACATCATGGAGATGTCGCCGGCGAGCAGGGCGTTCATGCGCGCGTTGTGATCCGAGATGCCGAACCATTCGATCTCGTCTAGATAGGGCCGGCCCTCCTCCCAGTAGTTCTCGTTGCGGTGCGCAAGCGATCGCACGCCGGGCTTGAACTCCTGCAGCTTGAACGGGCCGGTTCCCGGCGCCGTGGAGAAGTCCTTGGTCAATACCGGGACAATCTTCATCTGGTAGGTGCCCATGATGACGGGGAAGTCGGCGTCGGGACCTTTCAGCTTGAATCGCACCGTGTGTTTGTCCTCGACGATGCCTTCGGCGACGTTCTCGACGAACGCCTTGGCGCCGGAGCCCACGTCCTTGTCGAGATGACGCTGGATCGAATAGAGCGCATCCTCGGCATCGAGGGACTTCCCGCTGTGAAACTCGACGCCCTTGCGGAGCTTGAAAACCCATTCCGTCGCGTTGGCGTTGGTCTCCCAGGACTCGGCGAGGTCCGGCTGGGCGATGAGGTTCTCGTCGATGCGGGTCAGCCCGTTGTAGAACTGCTCACCGCGACCGTAATTGATGACCGAGTTGAATCGCGCCGGGTCCAGCGTGTCGTCGGGGCCGTGTGCACCCGCCGCGGCGCGCAAGCGGCCGCCGCGCTTCGGCGTGGCGGCCACCGCCGCCGGGGATCCGGCGACGATGAAGCCCGCGATGCTCGTGCTGATACCGAGTGCAGCGAGCCGCGAGACGAAGGCACGGCGGCTGATCGTGGCGCTCTGGTAGAGCTCCCTCAACGCCGCGATGTCGCTATTTCCTTCTAGTTCTCGGGCAATGTTCTTTTTTTCGGACACGTGGAGCCCTCCTCATCCTGTGGGTCGCGCTTAAGAATCAACAAGAACGTGTCTCATTGCAACTCCGGTTCCGGATACCGCGACGCCGGGATGAGCACGCTGCCCTCGAAGAGCCGGCGCTGGGTGCGGTAGACCGAGGCGAGGCGGGTGTGCCAGACGCCGCCGTCCCTGTCCACCTCCGCGCCGACCACGGTGAGCCCCGAGGGCTGCAGGATACGGACCTCGCCGGCCTCGTCTCTGCTGCCGCGGGTGTTGTCGTGCACCACCGTGCCGTCGATGCGAGCCGCCACCCCCAGGCACAGGGCTCCCGTCAGGGGCAGGGCGCGATGGGTGTTGCCCATGGATACCATGCGCGCGGTGAGATCGCCGGCGTCGGCGGGCAGGGCTCGGCCGCTCAAGTCCACGCCGTCCCGGGGCGGTGCGACCACTCCGATCTTGGGGTTGCTGGGACTCCGCCGGCGAACATGCTCGCTGTCGGGGCCCAGGCCCATGGCGACGCCGGCGGCGCAACGGACAGCCTCCAGCATCTCCATGATGTCGGCGCGCCCGTCGAGCTCCGCGGGGGACTCGGTCGCGGAGATGCCGACACTGTCGGCGTCGACGAAGACACAGGCATTGGCCGCGTCGACCATGGATGCCGTCACCTCGCCCACGCCGGGGACGTCCAGCACTTCCCGGGGGTTGCCGGTCGGCAGCAGCTTGCCGGTGCCCGCGCCACCGGGCTCGAGGAATTCGAGGTGCACCGGAGCGCCGCTCCCGGCGACGCCGGGGATCTCCAGGGCGCCGTCCACCGCGGCCCGGCCCTCGTCCAGCGCGAAGGTCGCGCACACGAGCTTGGCCGTGTTGGTGTTGTGGATGACTACCCGCGCCCGGTCACCTTCCGCCTCCACGATCGACTCGTCCACAGCGAAGGGACCCATGGCCGAGGACATGTTGCCGCAGTTGCTGTGGTAGTCCACCGACGCGTCCCGCACCGAGACCTGGGCGAAGGTGAAATCGATATCGGCCTCCGGGTGGGTGGGCGGGCCGACGATACAGACCTTGGATAACGACGAGATGCCGCCGCCCATGCCGTCGAGCTGCCGTGCATTCGTGTCCGGGCTGCCGATGGCGGCGAGAAAGATGGCGTCCCACGCCTCCCGGTCCACCGGCAGGTCGGCCTCGCGAAACACGATGGCCTTGCTGGTGCCGCCGCGCATGAACACGGCTGGAATCTTGCGCTGTCTCACGGCTCTTCGCGCGCCGCGTTTCTGCCGGCGATGCGGCCGAACACGGCGCCGGAGACGAGCCCCGTGCCGCCGGGGTAGTTATCGTGGAAGAGTCCCCCGACCATTTCGCCGCAGGTGTAGAGGCCGGGGATCGGGCGCCAGTCGGTGCCGATGACCCGGGCCTGCTCGTCGATCTTGAGTCCCCCGAACGTGAACGTGATGCCGCCGGTGGCGGAGTAGGCGACGAATGGAGGCTTATCGAGCTTGAGTGCCCAGTTGCTCTTGTTCAGCGCGAGCGTCGTGGTTGCGAGACCGTCCTTCACCGACGGATCGAAGCCTTCCTCGCCCCGGGCGGCCCCGTTGTACTCCTCGAGGGTGTGCAGGGCCTGGGCGCGGTCGTCGATGTCGAGCTGCGCGACGAGTCCCTCCAGGGAATCCGAGACGATGGGCTCGCTGGTCTCGTAACGCCCCTCCAGGAGATGGACGGTCTTCTGATCGAAGATCTGGTACGCGAGACTTCCCGGCTGATTGAGAATGATCCCGCCGTACTTCGCGTAGGTGAAGAACTGGAGGTCCTCCCCCTCGTCGACGAAGCGCAGCCCGCGCCGGTTGATCATGACGCCGAAGGGGTAGGACAGGCGATTGCTCTTGTCGGTGAGCTCACGATCCGCGAACGCTCCCCACTCGTTGCTGATCGGCGTCGAGTGGCACCCGCTCCACTGTCCCCAGGGCATCGCGCCGATGTCGAGGGCCATGCGCAGTCCGTCGCCCTGGTTGTAGGCGGTGCCGCGCACCTTCGCGTGATCCCAGGGGTGGCCCAGGTACTGGGCCCGCCACTGGGCATTCGCCTCGAAGCCGCCGCAGGCGAGCACCACTGCCTTCGCCGAATGGGTCTCCACGCCGTCGTCCGTGCGCACCCGGACGCCGCAGACGCGGCCGCGTTCATCGGTCGCGAGCCCGGTCGCCGCCGCGCCGTATCGGATGTCCACGCCGCTCTGCTCCGCGCACTCGAACCAGCACCGGGAAAGGCCGACGCCCTCGTGCACCGCGCGTATGACCGCACCCTTGGGCCACTTCACCACGTTGCCGATGCGGATGCCACCGAGGGAGAACGCGGGCTCCATGGGGATTCCCGCGTGCTCGTGCATCCACCGAACCGTGTCGTAGGAGTTGTCGATGAGCACCGTCGACAGAGCCGGGTCGCTGCGCCCGCCGGTGACCCGCAGGAGATCGTCGCGGAAGTCGTCGCTCGTGTAGGGCTCGACGCCAGCCGTGAAGCCCGGCAGCATCTCCTCTGCGTCAGGCACCAGGGGCTCGAGATCCGAGACGTCGTCGTAGGCGATACGCAGCAGCCCGCCGCTCCAGTGGGTGTTGCCGCCGCGCATCTCCCGGGGCGCCTTCTCCAGAAGAAGTACGCGGTGTGCGCCGTTCTCCCGTGCGGACACACTCGCCGCCAATGCCGCGTTGCCCGCGCCGATGACGATCACGTCGAAGTTACTCACCGTTGGCTCGTCCTCGTTCAATTCTCCGGGCGGGTACAATGCCACGACCAGCGAAGGAGTGTACAGAATGACCAATCGGCTCGAGTTTCAGATCGCGGAGCGCGGCCCGTTCGCGGACGGCCACGGGTTCGGCGACGCCGGCGCCTACGAGCGTCTGGTGGGACGGGTGCATTTCGCCGTGGACCCCGGTGCTCCCGCCCAGGCGGGCATCGTGGATCTCGACAAGGCGCCGCGCAACGCCGACGGGCTCGTCGAGTTCGCCGCGGATCTGTGCATTCTCAAGCCCTTGGACATGGCGCGGGGCAATCGGCGCCTCTTCTTCGGATACGGAAACCGGGGCAACAAGCGCGAACTGCAGTTCTTCAACGACGCACCGGCGTCGAACGATCCGAGGACGCTGGCCGACGCCGGCAACGGCTTCCTCATGCGCCGTGGCTACGCGATCGTCTGGGCCGCCTGGGAGGGGGATCTGCTGCCGGGGGACGGGCGCATGATTCTCGACGTGCCGGTGGCGACGGACGGCGGCGACGCCATCACGGGACCGGTGCGAAGCGAGTTCATCGTCGCGGAGCCGGGCACGACGACGTTCCCCCTGAGCGGCAAGGCGTCGTCGCGAAGCTACCCGGCCGTCTCGCTGGATCCGGGGGACGCCTCGCTCACCCGGCGCCGCTACGCGGACAGCCCCCGGGAGTCGGTGTCGCCGGATGCCTGGTGCTTCGCCCGGGTGGAGGGCGGACAGGGTCTCGATGCCCAGGGGACCGAGACGGCGATGGTGCCGTCGGATTCACACATCCACATCCCCGCGGGCTTCGAGCCCGGCTGGATATATGAGCTGGTCTATACGGGCCGGAGTCCGAACGTGCACGGGCTCGGGCACGCAGTCGTGCGGGATCTCGTGAGCTTCCTGAAGTACGAAGCCCGGGACGCGGCGGGCAACGACAATCCGCTCGGTGACGCTGTCGAGAAGGCCTACTGCTGGGGCCGCTCCCAGACCGGGCGTCTGATCAGGGATTTCCTGCACCAGGGCTACAACGCCGACGCCGCCGGGCGCATGGTCTTCGACGGCGTCCTGCCCCATGTCTCCGGCGGCGGACTCATGTGGATGAATCACCGCTTCGCGAGCGTCATCAGCCCCGCCGGACAGCAATACGAGGATCACTGGAACTGCGCGGATCGTTTTCCGTTTTCCTATGGCGAATGCACCGATCATCTGACGGGGAGGAGGGACGCGATACTCAAGCGCCCGGAGAGCGATCCGCTGGTCCTGCATACGCAGACCGCCACCGAGTACTGGCAGCGGCGCGGGTCTCTCGTGCACACCGACACAAGGGGCGACGATCTCCCGCAGCCGGACAACGTGCGCGTCTACATGTGGGCGAGCTCCCAGCACTTCGCGGATCCGAACCGGGCGCGGCCGGCCACGGGCGGGTGTCAGCATTACACCAACGTAGTGCAGACCTCCATGCTGTTCCGCGCCATGCTCGATGCGCTCGACGCGTGGGCGAGCGCCGGCACCCCGCCGCCGGAGAGTCGCGTCCCGAAGCGCGCCGACGGATCCCTGGTTCCCTACGACCGATGGCGCGAGACTTTCCCCGTCATCCCCGGGACGGCGATCCCGAGTGGTGCGAACACGCTGCCGTTGATGGACTTCGGCCCGGAGTTCGAGAGGGGAATATTGGGCGTCGAGCCGCCCCGCGTCGTCGACGCCGAAGGCTATCCGACCCTGGTGCCGGCCGTGGATGCCGACGGCAACGACGTGGCCGGCGTGCGCGCGCCCATGGTGCAGGCGCCGCTCGGCACGTACACGGGCTGGAACCTGCGTGCCCGGGGCCGCGGCCACGGCGCCATGTACATGTTCGAGGGCAGCTATATTCCGTTCCGGGATGTGGCCGAGGAGCGCGCGATGACGGGCGATCCCCGCCCCTCGGTGACGGAGCGCTACGGGGATGCCGCCGGGTACGCGCGCGCCATCGAGGCGGCCGCCCGGGAGCTGGTAGAGCAACGGCTGATGCTAGAAGAGGACATCGAGCGCTGCGTCGCCGCCGCCTCGGATTGGGGCCGGCCGTTGCACGACGTGAAGCTCTAGGTGTCTTCGTCATGTTTGATGTTGGGCTTCGCTGCGCTCAGCACCAACCTACGGGACCCGGATTGTTGATTATTCGTAGGTTGGTGCTGAGCGCAGCGAAGCCCAACACGACGAGTTGTTATTCGCGATCCGAGGGTAATACCGGCGCGCGGCGCAGCTCCGGCCAGACTATTGCGGCGACCGCGATGGCGATCAGTCCTTCGATGGCGATGATCATCACGGCGTGGCCCGCGCCGATCCACTCCGCAAGCAGGCCCACGTGGAGCACGCCGATGGGTCCGGCACCGATGCACGCGACGAGCACACCCATCACGCGGGTGCGCATGCGCGGGATCGCGGAGAAGAAGATCAGAGTGCTCTGCATGGAGCCGAAGAACGCGATCCCGAGACCGCCGGCGAACAGGAGCAGAACCGCGGCGGAATACAGGGTCGACAGGGAGAAGGCGAGGATCATCGCGAGATACAGTGTCGACCCGAGCATGTAGATGACCGTGTAGTACCGGGTGCGCACCCACGTCGCGACCAGCAGCGAGCCCAACAGGGCGCCGAAGCCCTCCGCCGACATCAGCACGCCGATGGCCACCGGCCCGAGCGCGAGCTTCTGCTCTCCGATCACGGGCACCATGGAGACGTAGGAGAAACCAAACAGGTTCACGAATATCGTAACAACGAGCGTCCCCGCGATCAGCCTGTTGGTGCGGATGTACGCGAGGCCGTCGTTGATGCTCTTCAACATACCCGTTGATTCATCCTCCGGAGTCGGCCGTTCCTCGAAGGTCAGTGTCGCCATATTGATGAACGCGGCGGCGTAGAGCAGCACGCCGATGGCGTAGGCCCCTTGGAGTCCGAGGGCCGTCAGCAGCGCCCCCCCGAGCAGCGGCCCCAGCATGCGCGTGAAGTTGTTCGTCGCGGAATCGAGACCCATGGCGGCGCTCAGTCGGCCGAGCCCTGCGACCTCGCCGAGCATAGTCCGGCGAACGGGAAACTCACCGGCCCAGAACACACCGCTCAAGACCGCTCCGAGCGCGATGTGCCAGATCGCGAGCCGGCCGTTGTACGCGAGGGCCGTCAGCACGATGGAGACGATGCACATGAGCGCGAGCCCCGCCATCATGAGCCGTCGCCTGCTCACCCGCTCGGCCAGCGCCCCGGCGAAGGCGCCCAGCAGCATGGTCGGTACCATGCGGGCGAACAGCATGGTGGCGACGATGAAGGGGGATTGCGTTATCTGATAGGTGTAGACGCCGACCGCGAGCACCTCGAGCCAGCGGATCGTTCCGACGAGTCCTCCCGCGATCCAGATGCGCAGGAATGCAGGATCGCCGAGCAGGCTGACCACGGGAGTGGCCGCCTTCGTTTCGCCTCGATTGATAGACGTTGGGAGCTCTTCGTTCCCCTGGTCAGTCATCCCGGGCGGCGTCAAGCAATGCCTGAATCTTGTCCAGCAGACGCTGAAACTCCACCGGCTTCGTGTCGTAGTCGTCGCAGCCGGCATTCAGCGCTGTCTCGCGATCTCCCACCATGGCGTGTGCCGACAGCGCGACAACCGGGATGTGTTTCGTCCTGTCGTTCGCCTTGAGCCGCCGTGTCGCCTCCCAGCCGTCGACGTTCGGCAGGCTGAGGTCCATGATAATGAGAGACGGCTCTTCGGCCTCAGCCATCTCGACGGCCTGCTCGCCATCCGTAGCCACGACGACGCTGAAATCGCGCCGCTCCAATCGCGATTTCAACATGTAGATGTTGTCCTCGTTGTCCTCGACATAAAGAATCTTAGTCATTGCTGGCAGCCTCATTGTTACGAGCGTCGCGCCGAACGAATTGTGCCACCAACGCACGCACTTCCTCGAACAACTGCTCGCGGCTGTAGGCGGACTTACTCAGGATCTTCTCGACGCCGCCGTTCAGGTTACGGTGATCCTCGGGGGTGAGGTCGGCGCCGGTGACGACCACCACGGGAATCTCCCGATAACTCCGATCGCTTCGAAGCTCGGCGAGAAACTCGAAGCCGTCCATCTCCGGCATCATGAGGTCCAGAAGGATCAGATTCGGCCGGACCCTCGATAGAACGTCGAGGGCGACGCGGCCATTCTCCGCCTCCTCGACTTCCCAATGCTCGCCCGATATGGTCGTGCGCAGGCGCTGGCGCATGTCCGGATCGTCTTCGACGACCAGCACCACGTTCATCGAGTCAGACAACCGGTACTTCTCCAGTATGGAGAGCAGCTGACGCTTATCGATGGGCTTGATGACGTAGTCCGACGCGCCGAGTGCGTATCCTTTGTTCCGCTCGTCGATGATGGTCAGCATGACGACCGGGATGTCCGAAAGCGTTCGCTCGGATTTCAGAGTCCGGAGCATATCCCAACCGTCCTTCTCCGGCATGACGACATCGAGAGTGATCACCGAAGGCTTCATGTGTCTCGCGATGCGCAGGCCCTCGTCACCGTCCGCCGCGGTAACGACGTGGTACCCCTCCCGCGTCAGATAGCGCTGCATCATCTCGCGCACGGTGGGGTCGTCGTCGACTACCAGCACGGTGTCGCTGCCCGACGCGTGAGCGTCGGGCGGCGCCGCCCGCGTGGGCCTGTCGACGTCGGCGCCGTCGGAGTCCGAGCCGATGGGAAGGCGCATCGTGAACGTGCTGCCCACGCCGAGGGTGCTCTCGACGCTGATGTCGCCGCCCATGTGGTTGCAGAGCCGGCGGCTGATGGCGAGGCCGAGCCCGGTGCCGCCGTACTTCCGCGTGGTGGAGGGATCCGCTTGGCTGAACTCCTGAAACAGCTTGCCCATCTGTACGGCCGACATGCCGATCCCCGTGTCGCTGACGGAGAGCCGCAGCCAGTCCCGGCCGCCCACGGTCTCCCGTGAGGTGGCGATGGTCACGTCCCCCTCCTCGGTGAACTTACAAGCGTTGCTGAGCAGATTGAGGATCACCTGGCGGACCCGTGCCTGGTCGGCGACCATCTCGCCGAGCTGGTCATCGCTGTCGACGTTCAACCGGTTGCGATTCCTCTCGGCGACCGGACGGGCGGTGGCGACGGACTCGTCGATGACCTTGGCGATCTCGAACTTCTCGAGCAGCAGATCCAGCTTGCCTGCCT